>JARIEH010000037.1 GCA_029256865.1 Psychrobacter sp. | reverse complement strand
GAGGCCTGCATCTTAGATGAATGACCACTCACCAATCGCGTGAGCGTCACATCATCCTGTCTCAATATAGACACTATCCACAATCATATATTTTCATCGTCATATATTGGGGAATAGCGATTAAGCTCAGTGATCAACACTCTCTAATGAGGTTTGATGTGCTGATAATGAACTCAATTACGAGATAGCGGATGGTCTTGGTATGGGCTATTTAACGTAACTATATTGAACATAAGTAAGGTCATGAATAAGTCATTGAGACAATAGCGGCGGCAATAACAGGGCTCTATAAATGGATACTTCATTTATCTTTTAAGTCGGTTTAATTGCACTACTCTTAGTGATTACCCACTCAATTAAAACGATCTTGAGTAGAAAATCCCTACTATGCTATTACTCAGCAATAACGATAAACAGCGGATCTTATCTAAGATTGTGCATCGCCATTTTACTTAGATGACAAAATTCATAAGGTCGTGCTATCGATACATTGCCATGTTAAATGAAGGACGCAGTCTCGTGGTCGTTATTTAACACCATAACCGGAAGCTGTAATAAATGGGACGTTTCATGACAAAACGCAGTTTTATAAGCAGACTATATGTGGCTAATACTTAAGACATTCAAGAAATCCCAATACTCTTTAATAAAAAACCTTTAAAAATTAACAGTTTAACTATTGATGTTTAGCAAGAGGGTAGAGTCATATTAATCAGCTTTACCACAACTGGCTTTCTGCCACGCAGATAGCCATGCATGGGTATAGTCTGCCCCTAATAAAGCCGCTCATTTGCCAAGCTGCTTAATAGTAATATGGCTGTAGATTAATCATAGTGTTTAACGCATTGCAGTTTTTTATAAAGTTTTTACATCAACTGTCGTAAAAAACAGGAGCGTATAACCGTATAATGACTTAAGCGAGTGTTTTTAGGCGGGGTTATCAATGTCGATAAAAGTCACTGGTAATCCGAAATGTTGCCCAACCAATTTGCCCAATGCGTGAATACCGCCACGTTCGGTGGCGTGATGACCGCAAGCAAAGTAGTCAATACCAAGCTCACGCGCGCTGTGCGTGGTGCGCTCTGATATCTCACCAGAGATATAAGCATCACAGCCCATCGCTGCTGCTTGCTCAATCATGTATTGGGCGCCGCCAGTACAGATGCCCACATGTTCTATAAGTCTCGGTGCTACAAGGTTTGATGGCTGTTGATTGGCAGAGTAATGAGCGTTACCTGAAATGTGTAAAGGTACGCGCCCGAGTGCTTTGGTAATCGTTTGGATCAATGTTTCAGCAGTTTGTGGCGTACAAAGGGCAATATTACCAACAGGATGCGACTCATGAGGATAAAGCGCTTCGGTGATGGTTAATCCGAGCATCTCAGCAAGTGTGGCGTTATTACCGATGACAGGGTGTGCATCGAGGGGTAAGTGATAACCAATCATGGAGATACCATGTTGCATCAATTTACGAATACGCCGACCTTTCATGCCAGTGATGGTTTCAGGTTCACCTTTCCAAAAATAACCATGATGCACCATGATGACATCGGCATTGTCGGCGATTGCAGCATCGATTAAAGCCTCACAAGCAGTAACGCCCGTGACGATACGCTTGATAGGTTTGCCACCATCGATTTGTAGTCCATTAGGGGCATAGTCTTTAAAGGCATCTGCAGATAGATAATCATCGCAAAATTGCGTCAAAGCTTGTACGGTAATCGCTGTATTTGATGGTTTTGTTAAAATATCTTTAGCTGTCATGGTGTGTCCTCATAGTCTTAATTAATATAATTATTTCAGTTGCTCAAGCAAGCGCAATTGGTCAATAAGTTTTATGACAATCATTTTAGCATGATGTTGTAAATTAAGAGATAAACCCCATAACTGAAATGGTACACGATACGTTACTATTTTATTGTGTAGCCAGTTATAATTTACCTGCGATAGCCTGTCTGATGGATAGTATTTGCTTTATTATTCACTGACTGATAGCGCCCGTTTCACTGCATTTATCCCTGTCTGTCCCTAGCAAATTTATAGAGGTTTTGATATGTCGTCATCCCCAAAAGCCAACGACAAGGCGACTTTGTGGAAGTGGTTACCTTGGGTTCTACTACTGGCAGTGATTGCTGGATTTGTATGGCTGTTCATGA
>JARIEH010000317.1 GCA_029256865.1 Psychrobacter sp. | reverse complement strand
CGCACGCAGACGCGTCAACGGTGCCATAATAATACGATTTTTTAGCGTTTGGGTACCCATCTCGAGCGGTTCAAATAAGTTATCATGTGCCATAAAAAGCCTTGTTTGTTGTTATATAAAACGAATTGTAAAATTATTTGCCAGTACTTATCACAGTACATCTTAAAGTGGTGTTTTCGATTTCCTTTATAAGGGGTATACGTTATTATTCAACCTGCCTTTACAAACAACAACATGGGTTCAAAGGGTGGTTATGTTGAGAAATGATGATGCAAGCTAGGTTATAAAACTATAAAACAATGATCAAAGCAGTTTGAAACCGATACAGTGCTGCTGGTATGCTTCCTTTTTAAGAGGAGGGGTTGTGCGCTTTGTGTCTGCGTAGATACAAGACACAGCAGGCAATTAATACCGACATCAATAGCACGTGGTTATTAACGTATCGATTTTATTTCGTGCAGACTGTATTAGAATCACTTACATCATATTTACACTTACATCATATTTATACTTACATCGTATTTATTCGCTTCGCAATTATTCAGAGGATGCAATTTGTGCAAAAGAAAAAAACAGCACTCATCATAAGTGCAAGCTTACTGTTTGCTATCACTGCGTGCCAGCCTCCTGCGGATAAAACTGAATCATCAAATACCACCTCAACGTCTGCACAAACCGAAAACCCACCAAGCACACAACCTATCAAAGAGGCAAAAACGCCTAAAGAGCTGACGACAGCATTGGTAGATTCCTCTGCGGAGAAATTAAGAGAACAGCTGATTTGTACCAAGCTTGGTGACACGATAAATGCCATTGATAATAAAAGTAAAATCGAAAATATTCATGCGGTTCAACGCCAAATAACGGCTTGCTTACCCGCAGCTAATAATGCTGAGATACTGCAATGGCTAGAAGATTATCAAGCAATGTATAGACGTTTTTTGAAACTTGATAGCGCTATGGATGATGAAGCACTTTTCACCGTCATGAGTGATATTGAACAAGGCAAAACAATAGCGGTGGCACAATTAAAGCAGGTGAGCCCACGTGTTCGATATCTTATCGGTTTAGTAAGGAGCAGAGCGGACGTTAATGTCAGGTATATGGGCGAAGGTCATTTTGAATTTCATCATGACCTAACGGCCATGGCTGATATATTTACCCCCTATCTCCCAGACGATCAAAATGCGTTTATTGAGCGGATGGCAAACGATAACCAAGAGTTATTTTGGTTTGATACTGCGACTGCTTTTTCTTTTGAAGAATTGGTTGAACGTGCTGTATTCTGGGAAGGCTTTATGACACTTTATCCACAGAGCCACTTCTATAATGATGCCAAGGCTTTATTCAATAGCTATGCTTACCTACTCTTTTTTGGTTCAGAGAATACTCAGTGGCTGGATGATAGTATACGCAAATTTTATATCCCAGCAGATGAGCGCTTGATGATGCAACTGACTGAGCGTATCGATAGTGGCTTGGCTCAACAGGTGCAAAAGCTTTGGATATTTATGCAGCAGTCAGATAGTGAACGTCATCAGTCATACCCCGTACCCAAAAAAGATAAAAGCGGCCATAAGATAAACGACTGGCAAGTGGCGCGTTATCAATTGAAACAAGCGCTAGAAATCGCTTCGCCATGGGATACAGTGAGAGAGAGAAACTGTTTGAATGGCATCATTTGTGTGGACGAGCCCAGTCAATAAATACAATACTCAAATATTAATAACCATACCATTCATACCAGCAAAAGAGTTAAGGAAAATAATGCGCATTGCCGTTTTTTGTGGATCGAGTCAAGGGACAGATCCAAAGCATCTCGAAAAAACCATTGAATTGGCTCAAATAATGGCAAAGAAGAATCTGAGTATCGTCTATGGAGGCGGTAAGGTCGGACTGATGGGGACACTGGCCGATACAGCCATCGCTGCTGGTATACATGTTATTGGGGTTATTCCCGATCATTTAGCAGATAAAGAATTGGCTCATACTGGTGTCAACGAGCTTATTTTGGTAAAAAGCATGCATGAGCGTAAAGCCATCATGGCCGATCTTGCCGATGGTTTTATCGCCCTACCTGGAGGTCCTGGCACGCTAGAAGAGATTGCGGAAGTCTGGACTTGGGGTCAGCTGGGCTTACACAACAAACCTTGTGCCTTCCTAAATGTGAACGGTTATTTTGATGGCCTATTCACCTTTTTTGAAACCATGGTTGCCGGTGGTTTTATGAAACAAGCCTATTTGGACATGCTGATGGTATCAGACGACATAACAGAGCTGTTTGATGAAATGGCGGCTTATACGCCCCCCAAACCTAAATGGACAACCTCAACACAAACCCATACAAGCAGCCTAAAAGGTTGAGATTAACACTAAACCTCCTTCTTTCTAAGTAGGGTCAAAGACAAGTTTAACGACAGATAGGTACCAATCAATATCACCACTGAGCCGATGATCGCCAGCAGATCCAACGCCTCCCCAAGCAGCAAATACCCCAAAATAATCGCAAAAATTGGGATCACTAACGTAATGCTTGTAGCACGCATTGGTCCGATACTTTTGATCAACTGATTCATAAAGATGAGCGCGATTGCCGTCGAAAACACACCTATACAAATCACCGATACCCAAGCGACTAAACTAATACTTTTGCCATAGGGAAACTCAACCACCGCAATCGGTAGCATGACCACGCTGGCAATGATGAGCGAACCTGCGGTGATCGCAATCGGCGAGATGTCATCCAAGTAGTTTTTGGTGATATTGGCACCAAGGGCATAGCCGACACAGGCAAATAAAGCATAGCCCATCGGTAGCAAGCCTGAGTTTACAGCCGACTCTGAACCCTGCCCACCAAATAAGCGTTCACTCATCAAGATCACCACACCAATGACGCCGATGACTAAACCGAGGACTTGTTTTTTTGCCAATTTATCATTAAAGAATGTACTGGCGATAAAGCCACTCATCATCGGCACAGAAGCATTAAGCACGGCTAACACGCCCGCATTCACTGACTGCGCTGAGAATGAAAACAGTACAAAGGGAATGGCGGCAGAAAACAAACCCACCAGTGTCAGTGTTTTTAAATTCTCGCGAATACCGCGTCTGTTATTGGCGTTGAATAAAACAAAGATAAGCATTGTGAGCCCAGCAAACACCACTCGCAAGCTTGCGAACGATAATGAACCAAACTCAGGAACGCCCACCCGATAAAAAATAAAGGACAGCGACCACATACCAGAGAGCGTAATAAAGATAATAAGATCGCGTTTGGTCACAAGATAATCCTATTGAACGTATAAACGGCTTAAGGCAGTCAATAAAAATGCCATGTTATAAAAACATGGCAATGATAACGGTTTATATGCTCGATAGATAGTGACCTACTAGAGACTGACTAAAGAATGGTTAAGAGTTAAATATGCCATAATAAGTGTTAAATATGTCATAAACAGGGACTCACCAAAAACTAAACAGAGTTGACATCGCTCCTGATTTTTATAGCCTGATGGTGCATCGCTGATCTACAGATCTACTTTATCTAATATAAAGTCAATATCTTTATCACCGCGCCCTGATAAATTGACCAAGATAGTTTCATCAGGTGACATATCTTTGGCAACTTTCATCGCATAGGCAATCGCGTGCGCTGACTCTAAAGCAGGGATAATACCCTCTAAGCGTGACAGCGCCATAAAGGCATCCAAACATTCGGCATCGGTTGCCGACTCATAAGTCGCTAGCTGCATATCGCGCAACAATGAATGTTGTGGGCCAATACCAGGGTAATCAAGCCCTGAGGCTATCGAATGCACCGGTGCTGGCTCGCCATTCTCATCAAGTAGTACATAGCACTTAAAGCCATGGATCTCACCTTTGACGCCAAGCGACATCGTAGCCGCGTGATTGGCCGTATCCAAACCCTCTCCAGCAGGTTCGACACCTACTTTTTCAACGTCGGTATCACCCAAAAAGCCACTAAATATGCCGATAGCATTGGAGCCACCGCCGACACAAGCCACTACTTTATTGGGTAAGGCACCAGTCGTTTCTAAGAACTGTGCCCGTGCCTCACGGCCAACGACCGATTGAAAGTAGCTGACAATTTCTGGATAAGGCGCAGGGCCCAATGCCGAACCAATCGCAAACATACTGCTATCCAGCTCATTGATATAGGTTTCAAACGCACTGTCTACTGCCTCTTTTAGGGTTCCTGCACCGCGTGACACTGGTATGATTTTGGCACCTAGTATTTTCATACGACTGACATTAGGGTGTTCTTTTTTAATATCGACCACACCCATATGTATCTCACACTCAACGCCCATCAAGGCAGCAGCCGTTGCCAATGCGACACCGTGTTGCCCTGCACCCGTCTCAGCAATGACTTTGGTCTTGCCAAGCTTTTTTGCTAGCAGCACCTCACCCAAACAATGGTTAATTTTGTGCGCGCCAGTATGATTTAAATCTTCACGCTTAAAATAAATCTGCGCACCACCGCAATGCTTGCTCAAGCGTCTGGCGTGAAATATCGGGCTGGGTCTACCAATATAAGTCTCACGCAAACGCTTCATCTCAGTAATGAAGTCCTGGTCTTTGATAATCTCTCGAAAGCCTTTCTCTATCTCCTCCATGGCTTTCGCAAGTTCAGGGTGGCCAATCTTGCCACCGAACTCACCATATAAACCTTCATTATTAGGTAATATTGAGTGATGCAGCCCATAGCTACTTGCCGTATTTTCAATAGTCATCATTAAGCCTTAGTCGTGGGGATATTAGTTTTGATGCTTTAATATCTAAAGATTATCCAAGCAAATTATTTTTATGGCATTATAATAAGGTCGTTGTATTTATGTTCTAGTACACTGAAACGTATTTTAAGTTAAGTCCTGTTCAAGGTCAATAATTAGAATTGATTTGAAAATATCTATAGCGAGCTTTTATTAGTGGGTTTGATTGATTTAAGAGGATATTGAAATGCTACAAGATGACCATCAGACGAAAAGTCAGGCAAAGGACGCTTATGATTATCTACTTAAGTTACTGGTCGAAACCGCTGATAAAGTGCAGCTGTCAGCCATATTTGATGCGCTCATGACAGAAAAAGAGCAAACAGAGCTGGCCAACCGCTTGACTATTTTTGCGCTACTGCAACAAGGCTTGACCCAAAGGGAGATTAGCGCCCAGCTTGGCGTCGGTATCGCAACTGTTTCGCGTGGTGCAAAGGTGTTTGAGCAGCATCAGGTTAATGAGT
>JARIEH010000094.1 GCA_029256865.1 Psychrobacter sp. | reverse complement strand
GTGCCCTATCGTCTTAAAATGATTTAAGTTAAAGGTAAACACAAAGCCCATCATCCTTGATGGGCTTTAACTTTTACCTAAGCTTATTTTACAGAAATTTTTAGCTTCATTTCTTAATTACCTTTACCGCAAATATAAAGGCAAAAACTTCGCCATTATAAGCTGCTTAGCATCCTCCCTTCTATTACCATCTTGATTTCATTCAAATTTTTTTACAAATTAAAATAACTTTTGACTGCGCGTGCACGCATTCAGATGTGGCAAAAACTTATTTTGTGTTATAGTAAACAACTATTATTTTTTGTATCTATTGCAAGTGGTTTTGTTAGACGTGAATTCGTAGGTAGTCGCCATATTTGGTCATTATAAAATCCTACAGCCACGATAGCCGCTTTGATGCGCGACCTGACGCGCTTATAGGCAAAGCAATTTGCTATTATTCGATGAAAAGTGATAACTCTATGATGAAATTTACACTACTATTTACCCGCTGTTTTTCTCCTATTCTTTTAACTACTGTTGCCCTTTCTACTCTATCTATCACCTCTCATGCAGATACCACCATATCTATCTATAAAAGCAAAAGTGGGCAAGCACTAATAACTAATACCTATCCTAGTGGTAACTTTGAAAAGTTTACTAAAAAAGTCCAGGAAAACCATTACAAAACCTCCAAACTATTCAATGGCAGTAGCGATAACAATAGTTATAGCAATAACTATGCTAGCAGCTCTGCAAGCAGTAGCGGCAGCCGTAACTCGTACGATAGCTATATCCTTAACTCTGCCACGCGACATGGCGTTGACCCTGCGCTCATGAAAGCCATGATGCATACTGAATCTGCGTTCAACCCCAATGCCCGCTCTCCTGTAGGTGCGCAAGGCTTAATGCAATTGATGCCTGCCACAGCCAGTCGCTTTAAAGTCAGTAATCCGTGGAATCCTGCCGAAAATATTGAAGGCTCTGCCAAATATATCGCATGGTTGATGCGCCGCTTTAATAATAATGTCGAATATGCGGTTGCTGGTTATAACGCGGGTGAAGGTAATGTCGATAAATATAAAGGCATCCCACCGTTCAAAGAGACTCGTAACTACGTCAAAAGTGTCATGAGCCGCTATCACAGTCTATATAAAAACAATATAGGACTTTCTGAAGGCACTATGAATGCTAGCAATGCCTCTATTAACAATAGTGGTATGCAAACGGTGAGTTATGCGACCAGTAATAACGGTGCTAGCGCCAGCTATAATAACTCAGCCTACGCAGCATTACGCTGATCTTAAGTACAAAATTTAAAGCATAAAAAAGCCCGCTATTCATTTAACGGGCTTTTTTATGTTTACTTACTTTATGCTTATAATTATACAAAAAGAAGTAAGGATATGAGTACCGAGCCCAACATCTGCACAGCACTCATAACAGGAGAGATTTTAGTTTACTGGTTGGCTGATGCTTGAGCAGCAGCAACTTCAGCTGCGAAGTCTTCTTGCTTTTTCTCGATACCTTCGCCGACTTCTAAACGTTTAAAGCCCAGTACTTTTACGCCTTCAGCTTTCAGTACGTCACCAACTTTTTTGTCATTGTCCATGACGTATGGTTGACGTAGCAAGGTTACTTCGTCTAGGTATTTACGTAAGCCACCTTCGATCATTTTTTCGACGATGTTATCAGGCTTACCAGACTCACGTGCTTTGGCATCGATGATGTCTTTTTCGCGTGCTAGTACATCGGCATCGACACTTTCATCATCTACCGCTACAGGGTTAAATGCAGCGATGTGCATCGCAAGGCTCTTGCCTGTTTCTTCAGTGCCGCCTTCGTAAGACACGACAACGCCAATGCGCAGACCATGACGATATGATGCTAGGTTAGCACCTTCGATGGTTTCAACGCGACGGATTTGAATGTTTTCACCGATTTTTTGAACCAATGAGACACGGGCTTCTTCGATGGTTTGACCTTCGCCATAAGGCAATGCAGAGATAGCGGCAACGTCAGTCGTGTTGTTTTCTAGGGCAATGTTAGCAACTTTTTCTGCAAATGCAGTGAAGTTATCATCTTTTGCAACGAAATCAGTCTGACAGTTTACTTCTAACAAATATGCTTTGTTGTCGCCATGGGCAATGATGATCGCGCCGTCAGCTGCGATGTTACCCGCTTTTTTAGCCGCTTTTGCTTGACCAGATTTGCGTAGGTTATCAATGGCAACTTCGACATCACCGTTTGACTCTTCTAATGCCTTTTTACATTCCATCATGCCAAGACCTGTACGGTCGCGTAATTCTTTTACCATTTTGGCAGTTACTTGTACCATGGAAATCACCTCAGTATTGTAATGTATGGGAGTGCTCAACACTCTATTATAAAGTTCAATAACAAATTATTGTAGAGATTAATAACAATGCTGGCTTTGACCTGATCATTGTTAATAGTATGCACAGTAATATTTACTCAATAACAATTAGCCTGATAACAACCAATAAAAACAAGGCATGACGAGTAATACTACATCATGCCTGTTATATGCTTATCTGTTGTTATCACACTATATGGACACTGATAGACAATATATCAAGTCATCCATATGCGCCTATCATATTACTCAGCAGGCGCTTCTTCTGTTTGTGCAGCAGCTGGTGCTTCTTCAGCAGCTGGTGCTTCTTGCTCAGCTTTACCACCCGCTTGAGTCTGTGCATACTCTTTACCAGCGATGATGGCGTCAGCCATAGCAGTCACATATAGAGTAACGGCACGGATAGCATCATCGTTTGCTGGGATGATGTATTCAACGTTATCTGGGTTAGAGTTGGTATCAACGATACCGATCACTGGAATACCTAGGTTTTTAGCTTCTTTGAT
>JARIEH010000225.1 GCA_029256865.1 Psychrobacter sp. | reverse complement strand
AATTTAGTGTACAAAAATCAGTATTAAAAGTGGTAGCGGGGGCTGGATTTGAACCAACGACCTTCGGGTTATGAGCCCGACGAGCTACCAGACTGCTCCACCCCGCATCAATTTAGAATGCACATTGTATGTTAGTTTTATAGACTTGTCAAACTTTATTTAAAATAAACTTTAAATTAAAAGCTTCATATCTATAATAACCGACTTAACACTGTACGGTGTAAAAAAGTTGGTGCGATTGGGGGGACTTGAACCCCCACAGCTTGCGCCACCACCCCCTCAAGATGGCGTGTCTACCAATTCCACCACAATCGCTTGTTGTTACGTCTTACTACAACCTTCTTTTTTACTAAGCTGTTTTTATCTTTGTTTGCGGCAATATATTATATTGCTTTATGTCACGAGGATGACAATCACATTCGATACAGCATCTTAAAACAGAAGGGCATTGTAAAACTAACGCGCTAAAATAGCAAGGGCTACTACAAAGAACGCGCTTACTACTCCCTAAAAAACTTTTAAACCGTCTAACCATCGACTTGAGTAAGATAACCGTACACAAATTTTACTGAGAATTTTGCGTTAAAGGACGTGGTGATTGAGGTGCTGAGACAGGCGCATCTAGGCGAAACTGATCTTCGGCTTGCTCGCGAGCTTTAACAGCAAGCGTCATACTGGTTATAAAAAAGATTACAGTCAGTACGGCGGTGGCACGGGTCAAAAAGTTGGCTGTACCTGCTGCCCCAAAGACTGTGCCAGAAGATCCAGCACCAAAAGAAGCCCCTGCATCTGCTCCTTTACCATGCTGTATCAAGATCAAGCCGATCATGGCAATCGCCACAATAATATGCAGGGCTAATATAAACGTAAACATGGAGGCCTCTTTTGCCGTTTAATGACGACTGATAACAGAAATTAATTCTTATAGTGTAGTATTACTTATAGTTTGATGCTGATTAAACCATCCATATCAAACCATTACAGTAAATAAGGCGCATTGTACACGATTGCAAGGGTACTGTTAAAGCCACTTCTAGCAACTTATCAGCACTTTTTATCTGATGTCCGTCTGTGGTAACCAGTTGCAATGATTAATTCTATTTATACTGCCTGTTTTTTTGCCTGACTAAAAGCGTCAGCAATCACTAAAAAGCTATCCGCCTTTAACGAGGCACCACCAACCAGTGCACCATCTATCACGGGGCTTGCTGCAAAGCTATCAGCATTATCTGCATTGACACTACCGCCATATAATACGGAAGTCTGAGACATTGCCTCAGAAAAGCCAGCGAGAGTGCGCTTAATATGCTGATGAGTCGCACTCACCTCTGCCACTGTCGGTACTTTACCAGTACCAATGGCCCATACTGGCTCGTAGGCGATAATCAAGTTTTTTGCCACTGATGTAGCTAGATGTGGTTGCTCATCTAATAGCGTTTTTATCACAGCCAACTGTGCGTCGAGCACCTCTAAAGTTTGTTTATCGTCATACTGCGCTTGCGTCTCACCCACACACAGTATCGCGCCTAAATCATGAGTAAGGGCATTGCTGAGTTTTTTTACAAGTGCGTCATTGGACTCTTGATGATATTGACGACGCTCAGAATGACCGAGTATCACCCATGACGCGCCAGCATCAGCCACTTGCTGTGCCGAACAGTCACCAGTATAAGCACCGATGCTATCGCTATGAGCGCTGATATCTTGGGCTGCGCATAATATTGGCGTATTATTTAAACGTTCACTCACAGCGGCGAGGTGGATGCAGCTTGGTGCCACCATTAACTGACAAGCAAGGCTACTATTAATCGCGCTGTCTTTGTCATCGCTGACAGCAGCCAATAATGCTTCTAATAACGTATTAACTTCGCTAGTCGTTGCTGGATTTTGTTTCCAATTACCAATTACCCAAGCTTGCATGGCTCATCTACCTTCTGTTATTTGTCATTGCCAGTATGGCTAATATGCGCCCAAGTATAACAAATATTCATCAAGTGCTATAGTATAGTCGTTGCCTTTACGCTGTCTATCGTTAAGCCGTCTCTGTTGTTTAAGTCTTATCATTACTTAAGACTTAAATGTTATCGTTACGGTATTTTAATCACAGCATTTTATTTGATATAGCCGCTCTCTAAAACTGTCATGATTCTTGCATGTTCTTATTATAATAAGCAGAGTAAATGACCACATGAATAATTATTCAATCTACTCCCCTTCAGCTGTTATAGACTTATATTTGCTATTTCACTTTAGAATGCAGTATTAACGAGCATTAATATTATTGTAAGATTTTTCATACATACGGTGTTTAATATATTCAGTATTGAGGAGAGGGTCTATGTCTACCATGACCAATAAATTCGGTAGTTTATCACAGCAGCTGATTCATGCTGGTGTGGTTAGCGAAGCGCATATGAAGACGGCACAAGCTGAGGCACTACAACAGCAAATAAGCCTGGTCTCGTATCTAGTAGACAATAAAATGGCCAATGCTTATCAGATCGCTAAATTGCTATCGCAAGCGTTTGGCGATCCGATGTTCGATATTAATGTGCTAAATAACGATAATATCCCAAAAGACTTGGTCGATGAAAAAGTAGTACGCAAGTTCAATGCCTTGCCTATCTTTAAGCGTGGCCAACGATTGTTTGTGGCGCTAAGCGACCCTACCAGAGTCGATGCTATTGACGCCATCGCCTTTAACTCACAACTATCGGTTGAAGCGGTGGTGGTAGAGGAAGATAAGCTTAAAAAGCGTATCGACAGCGTCTATGCTGATAGCATGCAAAACTTCGACAGTTTTTCTAACAGTGATTTCAATATTGATTTGGAAGGCACTGAAGAAGATAACGAAACCAAAATTAATGACGGTGTGGATGAAGCACCTGTGGTGAAGTTCGTCAATAAAATGCTGGTTGAAGCCATTCGTATGGGAGCTTCTGACTTACATTTTGAGCCCTATGAAAAATCCTATCGCGTACGCTTTCGGGTCGACGGTGTGATGGAGAAAATGGCCAACCCGCCCATACAGCTTGCTAGCAAAATTGCCGCGCGTCTAAAAGTAATGTCGCAAATGGACATCTCTGAGCGCCGCGTACCGCAAGATGGCCGTATTAAATTAAAATTATCAAAGAACAAAGCCATCGACTTTCGCGTCAACTCTTTACCAACGCTGTTTGGCGAAAAAATTGTACTGCGTATTTTAGATCCCTCCTCAGCGATGCTCGGTATTGATGCTCTAGGCTATGAGCCAGATCAAAAAGAGATGTTTATGGAGGCGCTTAACAAGCCACAAGGCATGCTATTGATTACCGGCCCTACCGGCTCTGGTAAAACGGTGTCTCTGTATACAGGTATCAATATCTTAAATACGGGTCTGACTAATATCTCCACTGCCGAGGATCCCGTTGAAATTAACCTTGAAGGTGTTAATCAGGTCAACGTAAATCCCAAAGTAGGCTTAACTTTTGCTAATGCCCTAAAGTCCTTTTTGCGTCAAGACCCAGACATCGTCATGGTCGGTGAGATTCGTGACCTTGAAACCGCTGAAATTGCTATCAAAGCTGCTCAAACAGGCCATATGGTGCTATCGACTCTGCATACTAACTCTGCTCCTGAAACCTTGACTCGTCTGCGTAATATGGGCGTTGCCTCATTTAACATTGCCACCTCAGTCAACTTAGTCATCGCGCAGCGGTTGGCACGACGCTTGTGTAAAAACTGTAAAGCACCTATTGATATTCCCAGGCAAAGCTTGCTCGAACTTGGCTTTATAGAAAGTGATTTGGACAACCCAGACAATATGATTTATGAGCCTGTCGGTTGTAATGAATGCCGTGAAGGTTATAAAGGCCGTGTCGGTATTTATGAGGTCATGAAAGTTAGCCCTGATATCTCACGTATTATTATGGAAGATGGTAATGCCATTGATATCAAAGATGCTGCGCTAAAAAATGGCTTTCGCGATTTGCGACGTTCAGGTATCTTAAAAGTCCTGCAAGGCGTGACCAGCATTCAAGAGATGATGCGAGTAACTTCTGAATAAAAGCCAACAAAGATAGTAGCCAACGATATAAAAATATATAAATCAGGAAAAACTTGAAGGTGAAAATATGGCACAAGTTAAAACCGACACGCTACTAGACTTTGTCTATGACGGGGTCAATCGACGTGGGCAAAAAGTCAAAGGCGAGACTACTAGCCGTAGCTTAGAGTTAGCAAAAGCTACTTTGCGTAAACAAGGTATTACCGTTAAGAGTATTAAGAAAAAACCCAAGCCCTTATTTTCTTTTAAAAAATCCATTAAGCCTATGGACATCGCGATATTTTCGCGCCAATTGGCGACCATGATGAAAGCTGGGGTGCCTCTGACCCAGTCTTTTGAGATTGTTGCAGATTCGTTAGATAATCCAAGTATGAAAGCTTTGGTTTTAGAAATCAAAGGCGATATCGAGTCTGGCAGTACCTTTGCCTCTGCGCTACGTAAGCATCCGCGCTACTTCGACGATCTGTTTTGTTCGTTGGTTGATTCTGGTGAGCAAGCAGGTGCGCTTGAAACCATGTTAGAGCGGGTCGCTACCTATAAAGAAAAGAGCGAGCTACTGAAGGCGAAGATCAAAAAGGCCATGAAATATCCTATTGCCGTCATTGTAGTGGCTATTATTGTGACCATTATCCTGTTAATCAAAGTGGTACCTGTATTCGCAGACTTGTTTGAATCTTTTGGCTCAGAGCTACCTGCCTTTACGCAGATGGTCGTGGGTATGTCAGAGTGGATGCAGTCATGGTGGTTTGTATTGATCATAACCATCGGTGGTGCTGTCATTGGCTTTTCGGAAGCCAAAAAACGCTCAAAGAAGTTTCGTGACTTTTTGGACCGTGCGACATTAAAAGCACCTATATTTGGTAACATTGCCTATCAAGCAGTGATCGCCCGCTTTGCGCGCACACTTTCTACTACCTTTGCTGCAGGTGTTCCCTTAATCGATGCTTTGGATTCCACCGCAGGTGCGACCAATAACGTGGTGTTCTATAATGCGACTCAGCAGATAAAAAATGACGTTTCAACCGGTCAACAGCTACAATTCTCTATGCGCTCAACCAACCTGTTCCCAAGTATGGCCATTCAAATGGTTGGTATTGGCGAAGAGTCTGGTAGCTTGGAAGAAATGCTCGATAAGGTCGCTGTCTATTATGAAAATGAGGTAGATAACGCGGTCGATGGCTTAACCAGTTTGATGGAGCCCTTGATCATGTCGATACTAGGGATATTAATCGGTGGCTTAGTCATAGCCATGTATTTACCAATCTTCCAAATGGGCTCAGTGGTAGGCTAAAGGCTCATCAAAGGACTGCTACTTAATGCAATTTATACAGTTATTACAAGACAATGTGACGCTAGCTTTGGTCGTATTTGCACTTTTAGGCCTTTGTGTAGGCAGTTTTTTAAACGTGGTTATTCACCGCATTCCATTAATGATGGTCTCAAGCTGGCGGCAAGAGTGTAGCCAGTTCATGTCGCAGCAGACAGATATGCCACACGAGCATACCTCAGCACTAACGCAAGTAGTCGCAGACGATGCGCCAATTACTCTAAGCATGCCCGCTTCGCGTTGTCCGCACTGTGCTCATAAAATAAAGTGGTATGAAAACATACCGCTGATAAGTTGGCTGATCCTACGCGGACGTTGTTCAGACTGTAAAGCACCGATCAGTATCCGTTATCCTATCGTAGAGTTGGTCACTGCTCTACTATCAGCTCTAGTCATCTACCAGTTCGGCGTTACGGCTGCAGGGGTTTCTGCTCTTATATTGGTATGGACTTTGATTGCGCTCACCGGTATTGATTTTGATACTCAGCTCCTACCTGATCGCTTGACCTTCCCGCTCGCAGGCTTAGGCTTAGCGGTTAACTCGCAAAGCTGGTTTGTATCACCCACTGAGTCTATTTGGGGCTTGTTATTAGGGTTTTTATCGTTATGGGTAGTGGTTAAAGTGTTTTATCTGATTACCAAAAAGCACGGTATGGGACAAGGTGATTTTAAGCTCCTGGCTGTCATGGGTGCGTGGCTTGGACCAATGATGCTGCCGTTAATCATCCTTCTCTCTTCTTTACTCGGTTCTATCGTCGGTATTATCTTGATGAGGAAACAAGGTGAGAGCAGGCCTTTTGCGTTTGGCCCCTATATCGCCATTGCAGGCATCATTGCTTTATTATATGGTTCAGATATTATTAACTGGTATTTGGCAATGTACATATAGATTGTCGATGTAACGACTAGCGCTTACTCAATAAGCGCTTTATCGACCGTTTAGTTAGTGGTACATTACCAATAAGCATACCGACCTTCTTTTATTTTATCAGCCAAATAAGTCACTACTATGTCAATAAATGATCCGTCAACAAACTACAATTTAATGTCTCATCGTCCCCAAACCATCAATAGCAGTAAAAGCAAACGTCTAGTCGTTGGCTTGACAGGAGGCATCGGTAGTGGCAAGTCCGCGGCTAGTGATTGGTTCGCAGGACAAGGGATTGATATTATTGATGCTGATGTGATTGCTCATGCAGTCGTTGCTAAGGGCAGCCCTACACTACGCAAAATCCAAAAAAAGCTTGGCGATTGGGTGATCACTGCAGAAGGTCATATGGATCGTGCTGCAGTACGCACGCATGTGTTTGCTAATCCTGCAGCGCTGATAGAGCTCGAAGAGATTACACATCCTGCTATCCGTGAGGCGGCAAAAACACAACTGGCTGCCAGTACCTCACCTTATGTTATCTTATCAGCGCCCCTGTTGATTGAGGCGGCCGAGGCAGGGCTGGCCAATTTATGTCAACGTATCTTGGTGGTTGATGCTAGTGAAGGTACTCAGCTAGAACGCGCCAGTATGCGCGATGAGCAAAGCATGGTCAAAATCAAAGCCATCATGGCGAATCAGCTTGATCGTGATGAGCGTAATCGCCATGCAGATGATATCGTGGTCAATGAAGCAGACCTAACCGCTTTACATCAACAGCTAGAGCCACTGCATCAGAATTATCTTACGCTTGCCCAGCAGCTAAAGTACGCTGTCGATTAACCTCATAAAGCGCTATACCCGTAGCGACACTCACGTTCAGGCTTTGTAAGTTACCATACTCATTGCCTGACATAGGGATATATACCAACTCGTCACAGCTCTCAGTCGTCAATCGTCGCATGCCCTCGCCCTCTGATCCCATGATCAAGGCTGTCTTGCCTGTCATATCTGCAGCATGTATGGGTTTGGCATCTTCACTAAGTGCGGTACCGAATACAAATACGCCCGCTTGCTTAATTTGCGATAATGTTCGTGCTAGGTTGGTGACGCTTATAATTGGCATCATCTCAGCAGCTCCTACAGAAACTTTAGCAACCGTCGGTGTCAAACTTGCTGCATGGTGCTTCGGACAAATAACTGCATCTACGCCCATTGCCACGGCTGTACGCAGGCAAGCCCCGAAGTTGTGTGCGTCGGTAATCTGGTCCAGTACCAACAATAAGCAGTGCTCATTTGCAGTGATCGTATCTAATAAGCCTTCATTAGCAAAACCTAACGGGCGAGCATGTAATACAACGCCTTGATGCTGCGGACTACCGCATAGTTGCGTGAGCTTGTCTTTTTGCGTTGGTTGTAAACTGACACCATTCGCTTGTGCAGCGGCAATAATATCTTGTACATGACTGTCATTCTCGCGGCCTTGCTGTACAAACAAGCTCAATGCATCCAGTGGACGATGCGCCAGTAGGGCTTCAATCGCATGAATACCATAAAAGTAGCTGGGTTTTGCCATAATAAAGACACCTAATAGAAAAGTTCGAATGAAAGAATCTTGAATAAAAAAAGAAACAAATAAAATCTATAGGATATTATTTGTTTCTTGATTGTAATGTACCTAGCTTGTTGAATGTCTGCTTGATGAGTTAGCTTAACAGTAACTGTCTAATGCAAGGAATAAACCTTTTTAACAGTAGATAAGTTAATATTGTCTATCATCATATAGACGCTATTATCAGCCTTCTAAATGGCAGACATATTGCACAATCTCATCAGTACGTAAATTAAAGCTACTATTGCCTTCGACCACGAAAGACTGGCCAGCACGATAATAACTGAACTCTTCATCGCCAC
>JARIEH010000098.1 GCA_029256865.1 Psychrobacter sp. | reverse complement strand
AGACAGGCTTAGCCGTACAAACGTACTTTGAGCAGCAAGGTAAATTGACAACAGACACCGCCCACAAGAGCGTGGCGTTTATAACGTCAGTGTTTGAGTATGCTATCAATACATTAGGCTATGACATCATCAATGTGGCTTATGGGCGCAGTAAGGCGCTTAGAGCCCATAAGCCTGAGCGTATGAAAGCCATTGAGCAACACCAATTCTCAGAGCTATTACGCAATATTGACAACTACGTTAAAGATAATCCGAACGGCCATCTTCAGACAGTGGCAGGTATGCAGCTGATGGCGCTGTGCTTTGTGCGTACTAAAGAACTAAGGCACTTTGAATGGTCAGAGATTGATTATCATAAAAATGTGTGGCGCATACCAGCGGCCAAGATGAAGATGCGTCAAGACCACATCATTCCATTATCACCGCAAGCGATGGCTATTATTGAGCGTATGCGTCCACTAACGGAGCAAACGGGTTATGTGTTCTATAACTTTGAACGCAGTCAGCCCTATAGTGAGGTATGGTTCAATCAAGCACTCAAACGCATGGGTTATACAGGTGACCCCTATCCTAAGATGACAGGTCACGGCTTCAGGCAGCTTGCCAGCACGGGACTCTATGAGCTGCAATTCAACGATAACTTAATCGAGATACAGTTAGCACACCTTGAACAGTCGAGTGTCAAAAAGCGTTATGACTTATCAGCACATCTAGCCGAACGGCAAATGATGATGAATAAATGGGCAAACCATCTTGATGATCTACGCGCTGGCAAGGCGGTCAGCTTTGATTTATTAACTCCTGATGAAGTCGCTAAAGAAATGGATAGTCGCAATGAGCAAGCCACTGATATAGCGCTGCATGATAAGGACATACTGATAAAGAGTTTACAGGCACAAGGCGTATCGCCTGAGCTATTAGCGCAGCTTGCCGAGCAGCTTTAACAACATTATTTAGCAACACTGCTTTACTAATTATTGTCAGCATTGGCTGGCAAGCCGATACTGATAGCGTTAATAGCTGTTATAACCGATTGCAAGGCTAGGATTAATTACCCGAACGACAGCAACCGCACCCTTAGCTGTCAGCGCCTTGTTTCTATTTTGCTTTAAGGGTGTGAGGGTGCGAGTGTGGGTACTATTTATGAATATATGCGTAAACAGGAACAAGGAAATTTATTCTTAAATACTGATGAAATGAGGAAGTTTATCAATTTTTATGACTTCATTAATTTATTAGAGCTACATACCGATGACAGTAGGCCTGTAATCGTTAGCTATCTTCAAAAGGATAATGATTTTTCAAAATTAGATTCTTATTATGAATACATTAAATTTTTTGATGAAAATGGAAATGAAATTACTCAAGAATATTTATATGAAAAAGCTGATATAGATACTCTAGATTCCTTAAGCAAAAAAATAGAATACACTTTTAATCATGATACATATGGAGAGGACTGCTCTGTTAGCTATCCGACAAAATACTTTTTAGATCATCTTTCAACTAGGGATATAGATGATACTTTTATTGAAATATTTTGGAATATTGAAGATATACTAAAACTAGACTGTATGTCTGCTATTGGGCTAGATATGAAAGCATTTAAAGAATGTCATGATATTTTGTTTGTCGATGCTCAGAAAATACTTAAGTCTGTTAGAAACAAACGTTGTTTCAAAAATGAACAAGCAGAAACTGAAGAGGATCAGCAATTTTCTTCTAATACTCTTATTACTAGTGGCGTAAAGTTAAAAACCAAGTCAAATAAAGATGCAGCATTACACTCTAGAAGTGCTAATAACGCAAGCAAAATAATATCAGCTCTTGCTAGCGAGCTATTAGGCATGGACTTAACAAAGCCTTTTTCCGATGAGACTAATGGAAAGATAAAGGCTGCTATCGAAAGGCAAAGTAATTCAGTAAGCAAAGACGTTATTGCAGATTGGTTAAAACTTGCCCATGAAAATAGTAAATAATTCTAACTAGACTTAGTTAGAACGGCCAACTTTCTAACTAGAACTATCAAACAGTTAGACCACGTAGTATCTCATTCCATAGCGAGCCAATTACTGGCAATAACCAACCCCGCTATGGAGTGACCTATCATGACACTTATCGATCAATATTTAAGAATGGCAGATCTTGCCAACCAGCCAGCACGAACCGCAAAGACCTACATTGCAAAGTCAGGTCAACAGCGTACCGTCACCGCTAAAGCCGCCACACGTGGTATCACTGGTTTTAGTGCTAAGCACATCTATCATCTAATCAATGAAGGCAAATTCCCAGCACCCGTGAAAATTGGACGGTCTAGTTTATGGCGCTTGTCTGAAATCAATAGTTGGGTAGAAAGTCATACCCAGCCAGCAGATGACCATGCCACTGCTAACGCGCAAGAGAGGGTTTAATATGAAAACCTCAGCCACCGCACCCGTGA
>JARIEH010000251.1 GCA_029256865.1 Psychrobacter sp. | reverse complement strand
CTTAGTGATTTTAAGAATCGTTATGATAAAAAAAGACAGGAAAGTAGTGAAAAAATTTCACATAGAAATTGTCGAGACGATGAGTAGTATCGTGGAAATTACGGCTGAAGATGAGCAAGACGCACTGCTAAAAGCGCAAGAAATGTATAAGTATGAGGATATTGTTCTTTATCCAGATAATTTTATCGATACCAAATTTAATATTTTTCCGTCAGATTAGAGCTTGTTGATGAGAAAGGAATCACCTCACCCGACAATAAAGTAAGTTCAGATACTGGCATCACTCCGCGCAGCGCATTACAAAAGAACAGGTCACGCAAGCTTGGCAAATCCTCATCATTCAATGAACGCATGATGACCGGTGTTTCCGTGTTGGCAAACGCATCAATGATGACTTGTCGCTGCACACCTGTCACCCCTGACTGTGTCAATGGCGGTGTAAACCACTGTCCTGATGAGAGATAATCGGTCACCCTATTTTCGCTATCAGCTAGGCTTAGGCTTGCTGACGATTGCGACTTGTCAGCGACTGGCGACCCTGAGAACTGATATGAGAGCTGATAAAAGGCATTACTCATCGTGCCCTCGACCCAGCTGCCAGTCATATCGCGTACCAGCCCTTCTCCAAGGTTTAGCTTTTCATGAGAAGTTAACCCTGTTTTGGATGCTATCAGCTTGGTTTTGATACTTTGCAATTCACCACTGGCAAGCACACTATCGAGACGGTTTAGGCTTTTTAGACCTGATAAAGGGGGTGGTAAACAGCTAAGCTGTGCGGTCAGGCATGTCGCTGACATCATAGGCTGCATTAAGACAGTGCGTCCATCTGGCAACTTTGCTTTAGCTCTATCAATAGTCATAGCGACTGACTTTAGCCAGACTTCACAGCCACTGCCCGCTGCATCGGGCGTAAACCCATAACCGCGCACGGACTGCGCTACTCGAGTCACAATAATTTTTATCATGCCTTGCTGCAGCTTTTGCGCATGCGCTTGTAGGATGACCATTAACTTTTGGCTATCAAGCGTCAGTTGTAGAGCGTGAGCGTGCGAGATAAGGCGCTGAAAATGGTAGTCTTGCCACACTATCGCGCCATCGATGACGCCGATAGTGCTAAAGAATCCATCACCATAAGCCAGCCCGCGATTGTCGGGCGTTATAGCCGCGTTATCCACCGCTTCTACGATACGATGCGCAGAAGTATCCCTAGCATTATCCACAGATTCATACTGTGGATGATGAGGATATAAACGCCGCCAATCACTCGCTGCTGCTGTCATGCTTAACTGGCGTCCGCTTGTTGTTCGCCCGATTTGTTCAATACCAGCATGCAGCTATAAAACTCACACTTTGCCAATTCTACTTTTTGACCGCCGATGGTTTTGTTTTTGACAATTTGACCACCAAGCATCTCGGAAACCAATTTACCACCGTCAACACCCATTAGCTGTTGCGCTAGCTGATGAGACTTCTTAGCGTGGGCTTTACTCAGCTCTTTTTCTTTATCAGAGTCAGTAGGATTGGCATAGTACCAACCAAGCTCAAGGTATTTTTTGGAATCGATCAAATCTAGATAAGGCGCATCGGTGTCCATAAAGCGATACTTGGTCGCAGGGTTACTGGCATAGTCCAAGCTGTTTTCATCAGTACTAATGACTTTACCATACACGGGTTTTATTTTATCTAGCTCGTTTATGCTCAGGGGTTTGGCGCTACTATCACCCCATGATGCCACATCATATTTGACTGGCGTACCTTGATCGACCGTAGCGCCATCTAAGTCTGCATCTGGCGTTGGACTTGATTGTACAGTCTCTGCCGCAGATGAGTTTTCACTATTGGTATCGGATTCGACATCTTTTTGAGAGCCATTACAAGCGCTCAATGACAATCCAGCGGTCATCATTATGCTGATCACAAAGGTCTGTAGGGCGTTATTCCACATTGGCAATTCACTCACATTTTTAGGGTCTTAGAGTTCCATTAAAAACTATATTAACCAGCAACCACACTATGGCGGACACGTAGGCTAACTAAGTAGGCTGTATAAGCAGATTATGCAATAATTGCGCCAAGGACAAAATTTTCGCTACTCAGTATGAACAATCCTATGCTTTTGTTATTTTTTAGTTGAGATGCATAAAAATGATACGCTGATATCAGCTGAATCATTAGATTGTCGACGCTCACAGTTTACCCAACTGCCCAGCGCTTGACTAGCCTTTACGTTACGCAGAAGAGTCGCAGGGAGCACAGATTTGTTAAAGACCTTGTTATCCCCTATGATACGTAAGTTTTGAGTGGTTTTTCCTACCCTTTCTTTCTATATCCACCCTATCACTGATGGCCAGTAGAGTACTTATGACCCAACATTTTATCGTTATTGGCAACCCGATTGCCCACAGTAAATCTCCTGAGATTCATCAGGCATTCGCAGCGCAAGCAGGTATCGATATTGACTATCAGCGTCAGTACTGCCCTGATGATGTCGCCAGTTTCACCGCAGTGATTGAGGCCTTTTTTCATGGTGGCGGTGTCGGTGCCAATGTGACCGTACCTTTTAAACAAGTGGCTTATGACTGCTGTGTGGCTCGCGGTGGC
>JARIEH010000120.1 GCA_029256865.1 Psychrobacter sp. | reverse complement strand
ACAGCCCTATGTCAGGCGATGTGATTGACTACTATGGTGGGCTGGACGATATCAATAGCAAAACCTTACGTCATATCTCAAAGGCTTTTAGCGAGGATCCACTACGCGTACTGCGAGTCGCACGCTTCTATGGACGTTATCATGATATGGGCTTTCAGATCGCTGAAGAAACCCTCACTTTAATGCAGCAATTGGTCAGCTCAGGTGAGCTTGCACACTTAAGTGCAGAGCGTATCTGGCAAGAATCAAGCCGTGCGACGATGCAAGTCTCTCCTCATGTCTACTGGCAGCAGCTGTATACCATTGACGCTCTAACTGAATATTTTGCACCATTGCATCACGCTTGGAACGACGCAAATGTCAGAGAAACCATCCAGACAGCATTATACTTTGCCGGTCAAATGCAATTGAATTTATCACAGCGTTGGGCATTATTGATGTCAAGCCTTGATAAATCATTGTTTGATAAATCGCTCTTTAATATAGCCTCTGATGAAAAAAGTAGTACTGCAAAAGACATTATTAAAATAGGCAATAGCGCCAAAGTACCCAAAACGCTCACTCAATTTGCCATTTTATTTGTTGCTCAGGTTCAAAAACTAAGTAACATAAATAATTTAAGCTCTACCGAAAAGATCGACCTGATACAAGCTTGCAGTGCTCATAAAGACCCGAGCAAGCTTTCACAACTGTTGGTCACCAGCCATGTCTTGCAATTGGCACGTCAACACAGGCAGATGATGCTCGCTCTCAATAGCTTCCATGCCATAACCATCGCTGATATCGACCCTGAGCTAAAAGGAGCAGCGATCGGTCAAGCCATGAATGAGAAACGTATCGAGCATTTGCTTGCTATGGAGGCAGCCCGCTAATAATCATAGCTAAAAACTGTCTTGAGTCTTGACTAAACCATCTATGACAAGGGGGTATCATCCATTAAATTATAAGGTAAACTTTTTTTATGACCATTCAATCGACCGCAAAGCCTTATAATGAGCGCCCTGTCATACTAATCACTGGTAGTGCCAAGCGTATTGGCGCTGCTATCATTCGTGCAGCACATGAGCAAGGATATCGTGTCATTATCCACTGCAATAACAGTCAACAGCAGGCACAGCAACTTGTAGATGAACTTAATGACATCTGCACCGCTAGTGCCGCTGTCGTCATTGCCGACCTAGCGATAGTCAACGATGGCGACTCATTGAAGCAATTCGCTCAAACTGTTATTGGAACATTCGGTCAGCTTGATGTACTGGTACATAATGCCTCACGGTTTTATCCAACACCTATAGGCAGTATTGGCAATAATCAATGGAACGAGCTGATTTTGACCAATGCCAAAGCACCCCTGCTGCTCAGTCAAGCCCTCCTACCCCATCTACAATTACAGCATGGTTGTATCGTCAGTCTGCTTGATATTCACGCTCATGATAAGCCGTTTAAGGGCTATACTGTTTACAATATGGCAAAAGCTGCTCATCGTATGATGGTCCAGTCTCTAGCACTAGAAATGGCGCCTCACGTTCGCGTTAATGGTGTTGCTCCAGGAGTGAACATCCTACCTGACGCAGACAGCGATCAGGCACTGGATAATGATATACAACAGAGTGTGATCAGCTCTATTCCCTTGCAGCGCATTGGTACGCCAGAGGATATTGCCCATTGCGTGCTTTATTTGGTTCAGGCCAGTTATATCACTGGTGAAATCATCGCTATAGATGGTGGACGTAGCCTGACTTTGGCGAGTAATAATGGCTTGTAATCGATAATAGTAAAACTATTGTCATTTTTACTTGAAAATTTAAAAAAATCAGGTATCATTGTGCGTCTAACGTTAGGGCCCATAGCTCAGTTGGTTAGAGCAGAGGACTCATAATCCT
>JARIEH010000011.1 GCA_029256865.1 Psychrobacter sp. | reverse complement strand
GGTACGAGTGATTATGGTCAATAAAAAGAGTAGGGGTTTATGATTACTGTTGAGCAGTTACGCTCTGCAATCATGCAGCGAATAAATATCTATAATCAAGATGACTTTCCCATAGCGACGAGGCCAGTAATTACTTGTCATTTGTCAGACAGCCTTAACCAGATATTGGCCGAATACATTATTTCATCACTTGCGGTGCCTAGAGAGAACTTATCGGCGATGGATGGCTACGCTATCGCAAACAAAAGCAGTCTTGCAAAAGCCAGTATCATTGAGATCGTTGGAGAATCACAAGCAGGCGATCCTTATACCGGAACGCTAAAAGCCGGCCAAGGAATCCGTATCTTCACTGGAGCTGTCGTACCAGATAGCTGTGATACAGTTGTCATGCAAGAAAACACCAATTTTGCTTACATCAAAGACAACATTGATAAAACCCAGCCTTATGACATTATTTTGTCAAAGGCGGCAGAGACAGATGCCAACATCCGTAAGCAAGGAGAAGAGATACAGCCAAACGAGCTGGTGTTACAGCAAGGTAAGCGTATCAACCCAGCGGATATCAGCTTACTTGCCAACCTTGGTATCAGCAAAGTAAAAGTGTTCAAACCGCTCACAGTGGGACTGCTGACGACTGGAGATGAGCTAGTCGCGCTTGGTGATAAGCTGAAAAGCTCAGCACAAATATATAACTCAAATACACCAACGCTCAAAAGCTTGTTAGCGCCATTGCCAATCGTCATTAATGACTACGGCATCATTGCTGATGACAAAGATCAAATCACCAAAGTGGTGACCAAGGCCATGCAGAAATGCGATGTATTGATCTCAACCGCTGGTGTCTCGGTCGGAGATTATGATTATTTGACCACGGTAGTGGAGCAGTTGGGCCAAATAAATCATTATAAAGTAGCGATGAAACCTGGCAAACCGTTTGTGTTTGGTGAGCTGACCAAAAAAGTTGACGTGCCTGTTTTATACTTTGGCTTACCAGGTAATCCGTTATCAACGGTAGTAGGCGCTCTACAATTTGTGATTCCAGCGTTATGGAGAGTGTCTGGCGCTGCTATACAAGAGCAACCCATGCAGCTGACTCTGGCGGCAACACTCACCAATGACATCACAAAATCCGTCGGTCGTATGGACTTTCAAAGAGGGATTCTGTCAAAGGCTGAAGACGGTACATACCAAGTTGAATGCTGTTTTAGCCAGCAGTCGCATCGGATAAAACAGCTTAGCCGTGCTAACTGTTTTATAGTCTTAGCGCAAGAAAGTGGAGACGTCACCTCAGGCAATACAGTGACCGTGCAGCCATTTCCTTGGCTGCATATTTAGGATAGTGCAATACCAGCAGCGGTTTCGTTTTACGGTGATTAGATTGAACTAGACTATGAAAGAGACAATTAAAGCTATAAATTTAGAACCATAAAAAAGCCACTTCGATTCGAGTGGCTTTTTTATACTATGGTTTTATGTGTTTTTGTTGAGAGTACTTTCTTTTACTGAGAGTACTTTCGCGCCCTCTTTGGTTCTAACCAGGGTGATCTGATTTTTCATCCATGCTACTTGTCCATTTGGCAGCGTACATTAGAGTAAGATAGCATCATTTATGATGACCGTTAAGATAACTATCTTTTGAATGGAGGACAGGTCTTAAGCTCTAAACCGCTACCCCAAATAACCACCCAATCAGTGACGTTGCAAGCATGGCCAATACACCCCACACGACGACGCGAGTGACAGCAGGGAGCGTGGGTGCACCGCCCAAGCGCGCCGATACCATGCCAAGTAGCACTAAGCCGACTACGGTCAGTGCGGCCAATGACCAAACGAGGATCTGGGCTGGAAACACCAAGATGCCGATGACAGGAAATATGGCACCGGTAATAAAGGCCAATGCGGAGGCTATCGAAGCTTGCAGTGGCTTTGCTTGACTGATTTCGGTTAGCCCTATCTCGTCGCGGGCATGAGCTTCTAGTGCATCGTGCTCAGTCAAAGCGACGGCAACTTGGTGGGCTAGGTCTTGCTCAAGCCCGCGCTGCTCATAGATTCTCGTCAGCTCGACAAGCTCCCGCTCAGGATTATGCGTCAGCTCGTAGAGCTCTTTTTCTAAATCAGCCTTTTCAGTATCTGCTTGTGAGGATACAGAGATATACTCACCAGCCGCCATTGATAAAGCCCCTGCGGTCAGTGAAGCCAATCCTGTCAGTAATAAGGTTTGGCTGCTCGCATTTGCCGCAGCAACTCCAACCAGTAAACTGGCGGTAGAGATGAGTCCATCATTGGCACCAAGTACCGCTGCCCTGAGCCACTGACTGCGGTTACTTAGATGCGGCTCATCATGTATAGAGTGGGACATAG
>JARIEH010000144.1 GCA_029256865.1 Psychrobacter sp. | reverse complement strand
ATGGCTGTAATGCAAGGCTGGTAGATGAGCGGTTAAGGCCATAGGGTCGACGTATAACCCTTGCTCAGTTTGGGTCGTTACGGATGCAGCATGCAACTCAGAATCACTCATATCTAATCCATTCATTCATATTAAAAGTTTTTAGGTTGGCAGTCAGCGCTAAGCTTGGTCATTTATTGGTTTGGTTATTTATCAATAATCATTAGGGTCATCGCTAGCCTCTGTGCCAATAGCAATGGTTTCACTACTGGTATCGGTTAAATATAAGTTGCCTTTTTGTCCACAGCCGGACAGTCCAATCATCACCGCACCGACCATCAGTGCATAGAGTATTTGGCGATTGGCACTAACAGCTAGGCCAGGAGTGCAGCCAGTATTTAAAGAGCGACGTATCATAAACATAGGGCAATTAACCTTGCAACGGTATAAAGATGATAGGTGTGCTTGTTATCAGCGGCTATTATGCAGTGACAATCTCAGCGTGAGAACAGTCAACTTAGAGTATGCTAAATACTCATTTAGGCCAAATATCAAACAGGCGCTAATCATAGCATTATTCGCTAAAGCTGTGCTTATCTGCTGTTCTTATTTTAGAGGTAGTCTCCTAAAAGCACTTTTTCTCATCTGTTGTTATTTACCTTCGTACAGCGACAAATGGGTGCTGGTTTATTCTATAAAAAACAGGTTGATATCTCTTTGACAAACTTTCTTACAATTTTAATGATTAGTAATGGCTGTCCATATTAACCAATAGCTAACAGAGGTATTCAGTGAACAGTTGTCTTGACGGGTTGACGACTACTTATTGTAATCCTTATAGTTGTCGTGGTATAACAGTTAAAATATGTTACATTATATGAAACTCTCGGGGTTGTAAATGAGGTGCTAATACGCAGCTCATATCTAGTAGTCATTGCAACCCAATCACGATAAGCTATCGGCAGTGTTGTTTTTTGACCGCTTCCACAACGCTTGCGTGGATGTAGCTGATATTTGTTTGTTCAATGGATGAGTCATTCAAAATGAAGCATCTCTTACTAAAACCATCTAAGGATAGAGCATGAGCGACAGCGTAACCACCACTACTTTTAACGATCTTAATGTTGGCAAATCAAAACTAATCAACCCTACTTTGGTACTTAACTGTGGTTCATCTTCCATCAAATACGCTTTGATCAGTGAAGATGACTCTACCCGTATCACTGGTCTGGCTGAAAACTTAGGCCTCGATACCGCCCGTATTAAGCACACCACTTTAAACGGTGAAAAATTAGAGATTACCATCCCAGGTGGTCGCCATGAATTGGCACTGCAAAAAATTCTAGCCTTACTTGAGCAATATGACTTTATCGCTGTTGGTCATCGCGGTGTTCATGGTGGTCGTGAATACTCAGAAGCGGTACGTGCGGACGAGCATGTTTTATCAGAAATAAAACGTCTAAAAGTACTAGCACCCTTACACAACCCTGCCAACGCTTTGGGTATAGAAGCTGTCCAAGCCATCTATCCTGAAATCCCACAAGTCGTGGTCTTTGATACGGCATTCCACCAAACCATGCCAGCGGTCGCTTACCGCTACCCACTGCCAAAAGCCTTATACGAAGAACACAAAATCCGTCGCTATGGTTTCCATGGTACCTCACATGCTTACGTCTCAGAGCGTGCCAGCCAAATCACCGATGTGCAAGGTTCACATGGTTGGCTAACGGCGCATTTAGGGAATGGTTGCTCTGCAACAGCGGTCTATGATGGCAAAAGCTTGGACACCAGTATGGGTCTGACGCCACTTGAAGGCCTGATGATGGGTACACGTAGTGGTGATATTGATCCAAGTCTGCACATTCATCTAAAGCGTCAACTGGGTATGAGCCTAGAAGAGATCGATAAGATGCTCAATAATGAAAGTGGTCTGCTTGGCATTTCAGGCTTATCAAACGATTTGCGTACTATTGAACAAGCTGCCAATGAAGGTCATAAAGATGCACAGCTGGCCATTGAGATGTTCTGCTATCGTGTGGGCAAATATCTTGCCAGCTTAAGCTGTGCCCTACCAGAGTTCACTGGTATTGTCTTTACTGGTGGCATCGGTGAAAACTCAGCCACCACCCGTGCGCGTATCTTGAATGTCATGCGCCATTTCGGCATTAAGTTCGATGAAGACAAAAACAAAAGTTTGGTTGGCGGCGCAGAAGGCAGCTTGCACACAGAGGACAGCAATATCGAGCTATGGGTTATCCCAACGGACGAAGAATGCCAGATTGCTAAAGAGACTCGCCAAACATTGGGATTAGCTTAAGCCTTGAATAGCTATTAACTGCCTGTTTTAAACAGCGGGTTTTATAGAGATTAACCGCTTAAAAAGTCACACGTTGCAGAGTCAAACTGAGCGATATTACTTCTCATGATTGCACGACGCTGTTATTAATCGACTGGATTGATAGCAGCTCAACTTAATCAAAATCAACTCAGCAAAACAGCGACTCTATAAAACCGCTCTACTAGCCATAACAGTCAGCAATCAGCAGTTTCCCTCCCGTTAAGGATATATAAATAGATAGTAGGATACGCTATGCAAACCATTTTACTTGTCCCTCTCAGCCGCGGTATCGGTGTCACCTCAGCCGCTCTCGGCTTGATTCGCGCGCTTGATTACAATGGCGTCAAAGCTGGCTTTATGAAGCCATTCTTGCAAGACGACACCTTAGACAAACAAAACAGCCTAGACAGCTCAAGCGCCTTGGCGATGCACGCCTTCGGTCTAACGCCACCTAAATCCATCAATCGTCAGCGTGTCGAGCGCATGATTGGCGATGACAATCTGGATGATTTGATGGAAGAGGTGGT
>JARIEH010000207.1 GCA_029256865.1 Psychrobacter sp. | reverse complement strand
CCTAAAAAATAACCACACTACTTTCTTCTTTAAGTATGCGCTTAAATACTTTTTAGGCCTGAAATAGATAATCGTACGCTATAGTTTTAAATTGATTGCTAAGGATGTTATATGTTCGCTGCCGCTGCTGGCTCACCAAACTTAATGCTCCAAGCCACCATCTTTTTGGGTGCAGCGCTACTTTTTGTCCCACTGGGTAAACGCTTCGGCATAGCCACTGTACTTGGCTATCTCATTACAGGCTTGATATTAGGTCCAAGTGCGCTAGATGTGGCAGGGGATGCTGAGAGCTTGTTGCATTTCTCTGAGTTTGGGGTGGTGATGCTGTTATTCATCATCGGCCTTGAGTTGCAGCCATCACGACTCTGGGCATTGCGACGCTCTATTTTTGTCCTTGGTGGTTTGCAGGTAGGTCTGACTGGTGTGCTATTGATGGCCATTTTATCCCAGTTCTTTTCTCTACGTTTAGACACTGCCTTTATCGTTGGCTTTGGACTAGCACTTTCCTCTACTGCTTTTGTACTACAAATCTTGACCGAAAAACAGCAGCTCTCCAGTACCCATGGCCGCGAAGCATTTACCATCTTATTATTTCAAGACATTGCCGTCATTCCCTTATTGGCAGTGATTCCTTTTTTATCTGGAGTACGCGAGCAAAGCTACGACTTAATTTACTTTGGTAAAGTTTTCGCTGTTTTTGCGGGACTTATTCTTGCTAGTCGTTATGTTATTCGACCATTTTTTAAGTTTGTCGCATCAAGTGGTGCTTCAGAACTGCTCACTGCGGTGGCGTTATTTATCGTCATGGGTGTGTCAATCTTGATGGGTCAAATTGGTTTGTCCATGGCATTAGGCGCATTTTTGACAGGCGTGCTATTGGCTGATTCTGAGTATCGTCATGAGTTAGAAGCCAGTATTGAGCCCTTTAAAGGCTTACTGCTCGGCTTATTTTTTATGTCAGTAGGAATGCTGACTGATATCAAGCTTATCATGGCGCATCCCATATTTATTATCAGTTGTGCGATAGCATTGATGTTTATCAAGTTTGCCGTGATTACTGCTATCGCAAAAATATCAGGCAATCGCTGGCCAACCAGTATTCGTCTTGGGGTCACCTTAGCGCAAGGTGGTGAGTTTGCCTTCGTTTTATTCAACGTCGCGGCCACTCAAAATGTATTAGCCCCTGAATTAGAAAACACGCTCAATCTCATTGTGACCATTTCCATGGCGCTGACCCCGTTTGCTTTCTTATTGCTAGATAAAGTCGGTGAGCCTCTGTTTGCTAGGAGCAAACCCAGCCGCGAACACGATACGATTCCAGATCATGAGCACCCAGTCATTATCGCTGGTTTCGGTAGAGTTGGGCAAATCATTGGCCGCGTGCTGCGCATGCACAATATCGAATTTACAGCCATCGAACGCTCGGCAAATAGGGTGGACTTTGTGCGTAAGTTCGGTAACCAAGTCTATTATGGCGATCCAAAAAACCCAGAGATTTTGCGCGCCGCAGGTATCAAAAAAGCCCGTCTTTTTATTATTGCTGTTGATGATTTAGAGCGCTCAATCACCACCGCTGAGTATCTTCATAAAAACTACCCTGATCTAATCATCCTTGCGCGTGCACGTGATCGGCAACACTATTATCGTCTACGTGAGGTCGGCGTACGTCATATCTGGCGTGAGACTTATTTATCCTCACTAGATATGTCACGCGAGTCGCTACAGTTACTCGGAATATCTCCTGATAAAGCACGAGAAACTATTCAAACTTTCCGCGATTATGATGATGATTTAATCGAACGTCAGCAAGCCATTTACGATGATGAAGCACGACTGATTGAGTCTGCCCAGTCAGCGATGGCAGAGCTTGAGAGTCTATTCGACGAAGACATCGATAAAGCACGAAAAATGGACCTAGAAGATTTTTATGAGACGCTTAAAGATCAAGCAACACCTGCTGAAAATACCACCAAAGATATTGTCCCTGACCCTAAAGTTTAGCTAGACCATAGATATTTGATGATGGCTAATCAGTGGGGCAATACGCAGGGGCTTGCTTTTTATTAAGTGAGCTAATGCATTCCCAACTATCACTATCGGGATTGTGATAAAACACAAAGGTTTGATCATTGAGATAACGCGTGGGAAACTTGATATTCTGCATCGTGCCGATCACCACACAATCATTGAGGGGCATGCCTTCCATATGAGTTTCAATATGTAGTCGTACTTGTTGAGTGTCGCTCTTTAATGGCAGGCTGGCTGGACATTGACCTGTTTGCTGATACACCTCATCTACGTGATCTTGTGCGGTTTTGGTCGCATAATAAGCATCAAACAATATCTCACTCTCCTTTTGCTTAGCGATAATGGGCAAAAACTGTACATTGATAACCATCAGTGCAAAGATAAAAAAGCCAAATCCAAGTCCCAGGCCAAACAAACTCACCCCACCTTCACGACGCAAGTGTGCCTTTTGTGCTGCCGCATCTTGTGGATAATCATCTAGCGCATCCGCAATCTCACGCCGAGCCATACGATAGTAATAAGCGTCGGTCCAGCGCGCAACCATCGCCGCCCAAAACAACCAAATCACTGCGGCAATCGCAATGCGTATGGCCATCTGATAAGCATCTGGAATATAAGACATCGCTACAAACTCAAATGTCACCAGAACCATAGCAATATTAAGCTGAATAAATGACCAACCAGCAACGCTATACACTAGAGCATCCATATAACGCTTGCGATAGAGTAGCCACGGCAAGGTAATAAGAAACCCTGCCCAGTGCCATTTTGGTGACAGATATCCTTGCTCATCAAACTGCTCAAAACGTTTGAGATAATACCCTTGCGTACGATGGCCAATAAACCATTGATCCAACTGTTTACGCTTAGCAGGCGTCAGCTGTTCTTGATAAAATGGGGGTGGCGAATCCGTCTCGATAAATAACATTACGATAGGCTCTATTGTCTATTTCAGTTTCGTGCTAGGGCATGTCCTCATTTCAAAAATGACGATACACCCTAATCATCATTATATGATAACGCTAACTCAGATGCGACGTACTTCTATACAGTAGATTCAATTTAAAAGTAATATAGTGCTACAAGAGTGAATTTTTCAGCTCCTGTGTATGAAGGTATAGCAGGCAAAAAAAATTTAATAGTGGCGCTTTATAAAGAGCCTTATCAATTTTTATTATACACTGACGATATGTCTTAATGGACTTAATCGGCCATTGTGAGATTGCACGTTCACACCAAGGTCTATTTGACTTATAATACGCCCATATTCGCAACTTAATTAAGTTCTATTGATTTTATGAACCAACACCCTGACACCGATAGTTCTATCGACAACCATGCCGATATGGCTTCTGAAACCGACATAAATAGCAATGAATCTGTGCTGACGGATGCCGAAGCACCGGATAGCAAACACATTCGTATCGTCAATACGTTTATGAAACGGCGCACGCATATGAATAAAAACGCCGAGCTGGCACTGACTGATCCAGAATTTGCTGAGTATTTGGTCAATAACAGCTTTGGTGATGGCAACCTAGATGCCATTCATGACCTGCGCTCGCTATTCGCTGATACCCCTAATGGCAGCGATGCCCCTCTTACCTTAGAGATTGGTTTTGGGCTTGGCGATTCGTTTATTGAGATGGCAGCAGCTGAACCCACACGCAACTTTGTTGGGGTCGAAGTACACGAGCCAGGCATTGGAAAATGCGCTTATATGGCAGGCAGCCAAGGCCTGACCAATGTAAAAATCATCAGTGGTGATGCGATTCAATTGTTAAAGCAGCTGCCAGAAAGTCATATCGATCGTATCCAACTCTACTTCCCTGACCCATGGCAAAAAAAGCGCCACTACAAACGCCGCTTTGTCAGTCCTGAACGCATGGCTATTGTTACTCGTAGCTTAAAACCTGGTGGTTGGTTTCATACAGCGACCGATTGGGAACATTATGCTTTTTGGATGGTCGATGTTTTAGATAACTTTGAAGGTCTTAGCAATCAAGCTGGTAAGGGCAGCTTCACCCCACGACCAGACTTTCGTCCAATGACAAAGTTTGAACGTCGCGGTTTAGAACGAGGTCATGGTGTTTGGGATTTAATCTATATTAAAAACTAATGCGTAGGTTCCTCTTGCGCGTCAAATAATTTTCATATATTGCGGCTCATTAATGAAGCCGCTTTTTTATTGTCTGAGCAAACCCTCAATTCCTGACATCCTCTTATATCCAACCTCGCTGTTTCTTAGGATTAAAGTATGTTGAATATACATTGAAAAACGGCTCCTCTACTACGTGGAACATTGCTGCTGAACATGGGTTTGACATAATTACTGACCCAATTCTAGGCTATTCAGCCACTCTTATTTAAATTCTCAGTATTTGTCATCTGCCCTAATATCGATGGCATAAGGGTTTGGTGAGTTCTCCCCATAAACTGTGGATAAGTATGTGGATAAGTAGCAACTTGACACGCATCCGACTTGATAGCTTAATGCCTTGGGTAAAATTGGTCACTTTTTGTACAAATTTTAATATTAATAAAATCAATAGCTTACACAAATGTAAAATTAAAAATAACTTTTTTTTAAATAAATTTTAAATATTTTTATATCTTCCTATGTTTCACAGACTTGACCGTATGTTGCTTTATTTTCTGTGGACAACTTTTTTTATTCTTATTGACAATCGTGATATTAGCTGTTTTATAAGGCCTTTTAAAATCATCTATTTTCTAGCTATTTCCCAGTCTATAGCTTATTTTATACTACACGACAATCGATGTCGCATAGTGTCTCTTAAGCCCTTATATGAGCTTTGGATTTTGTTATAATGGGTTCCTCTAATACATTCGCTAATTGTTAAACTCATGTTGATAAAATGCTGTGTCGCTTCTCTGTCGTTTGCTCTTTTATAACCTATTATTTTATAACATTTTAGGGACGATCACTTATTTGTGATGATACTGATACTGACGCTATGATCACACTTAGCGGCTCTAAAATACTATCGATTTATCGTATCTACTTTTTACTGTATAGTAGATTCATCCAAATTAATCTTCATAAGACAATGACAGTCTTATCATTTCTTGATTTAAACTCTTTAAACAACTTAATACTTATAAGGAATCCATTATGGATGAGAACAAAGCCAAAGCTCTAAAAGCAGCACTCGGTCAAATCGAAAAGCAGTTTGGTA
>JARIEH010000223.1 GCA_029256865.1 Psychrobacter sp. | reverse complement strand
GTAAAAGGTCGTTCTGTACCCTTTTCGCGCATCACATGATACTCATCGGCACTGAGGCGCTCCTTCCAGTCCGCTTCAGTTAACTGCGCTACTTCTTCTGCACTGAGTTGATTGTCTTGCATGATTTATCCTTCATAAACTTATTGTTTACATAAGATATAGTACTCATCGCCAAAGATACAAGAGTGAGCGATTCATCTTTATCAAACTTACACGTGAGAATAATTACCCTAGTTTTAAAATCCAGAACAAAAATAGCATTGCAAGTATACCTTGCAATACAAATACAAAAACCACTTGCAGCTTAGTTGTGAATGCAATAAAATCTTGCATTAAGTTTTTAATATTATTCTCTGATTTACTCAACACTGTTTATAGCATAGAAAAAACAAAAGGCCTGAATGGTTATGAATGACAACAAAGACAAGTTGGCGCAAGCTGAACGCTTGGTACAGCTACGTCGTGACAAAGGTTTGACTGCTGAACAACTGGCACAGGCCATGACTCAAGCTGGCGCTAAGGTCAGTCGTGGCGCTATCTCTAACTGGGAGCGCGGTACCAATGGTATCGTCTCCTCAAAGCTGCCAACGCTTGCACGTATCTTAGGATGTAGTGAAGGGTATTTACTGCGTGGCGACATTAAAAACGATGACAGCAATGATACAGTAACCACTTCCAAAGACAGCCAAATCAATAAACAGACAATAGCAAACGCACAGGATATTAAACAAATCCTAATCACCGATCACAACAAAGATTCAAAAATTAAAACGACTATGGGTAACGATACTATGGCTTCATTAAAAAAATCTGCCAAATTACAAAACGTTTGCTATGACATTCGTGGGCCATTACTAAAAGCAGCCACTCAAATGGAAGCAGAAGGTCAGCGTATTATCAAGCTAAATGTGGGTAACCCTGCTCCCTTCGGGCTGGATGCTCCACATGAAATCTTGCGTGATGTGTCAATAAACTTATCCGATGCGGCTGGCTATTCAGACTCCCAAGGTATTTTTGCAGCGCGCAAAGCAGTATTGCAGTACTACCAATCAAAAGGATTGTTATCTGCAGTAGATGTGCGTGATGTATATTTGGGTAATGGCGTCTCTGAGCTAATCGTTATGACCATGCAAGCACTGATGGACGATGGTGATGAAGTATTGATTCCAATGCCAGATTATCCCTTATGGACAGCCGCCGCTAACTTGGCCGGTGGTACAGCGGTACACTATCGCTGTAATGAAGAAGACAACTGGCATCCTGATATCGAAGACATTAAATCCAAGATTACCAGTAAGACTAAAGGCATCGTGGTTATCAACCCCAACAACCCAACAGGCGCACTGTACTCAGATGACATTCTTAGGCAGATCATCGAAGTTGCCAAAGAGCATGATTTAGTCCTTATGGCAGATGAGATCTATGATCGGGTACTTTATGATGATGCGGTGCATACCCCAATGAGCACCTTAACTGACGAGGTTTTGGTTCTATCTTATAATGGTTTATCGAAGTCTCATCGAATCGCTGGTTTTCGTGCTGGTTGGATGATGATATCGGGTAAAAAGCAGCATGCCACAGATTTCATCGAAGGCTTGGATATGCTCGCTTCTATGCGCCTGTGCGCCAACGTCCCTGCGCAGTATGCCATCCAAACGGCTATGGGGGGCTACCAAAGTATGCAAGCGCTCACTGCGGAGTCTGGACGCCTATATAAACAACGTGAAATGGCGGTCTCTCGCCTTAATGCCATCCCTGGTATTTCATGTACTATGCCTCAAGGTGCGTTTTATTGCTTCCCAAAAATAGATCTTGAGATTTATCCCATTGCAGATGACATGCAGTTTATGATGGATCTTTTACTCGAGGAAAAAGTACTGATGGTGCAAGGGTCAGGTTTCAATTGGGATGCTCCTGATCATTTCCGTGTGGTATTTTTACCCAACCTGCATGATCTAGAAGATGCGATGGATCGTTTGGATCGTTTCTTTGCAAAAAAACGCCAACAGTTTGGGACAGAGAGTACTCTACCAAACTCATCTGAAAACACCCTATCTGCAGACTTTAAAGCTTTAGAAGCCTAATTCTAACCAATTAGGCTTTATAGAAAAAGCCAGCCGTCAACGCTGATGGTTTATGGCTATAAAAAATAAAAAAACGCTTATCGGCGTCATGTCGACAAGCGTTTTTTTGGTGGTCATTTAAATAAAAATCTTGAAAATTAAAGCTTCAGCTTTAGTGTTCTAGAAAACTCTCGTTAAAACAAAGAAGCTTAATGCTGACATACCAGCTGCGGCAGGCAAAGTAATCACCCAAGCCAAACCAATCGGTTTCATCAACTGCCAATTAGTATTTCTATTAACGATACCAATACCCAATACCGCTCCTACTAATGTGTGCGTGCTCGATACGGGTAAGCCCATTGTTGATGCCCCCATAACGACAGCCGCAGCCGCTAGTTCAGCGGAGAAACCAGACGCTGGATGCATCTTTGCTAAGTTAGTGCCGATGGTCTGAATCACTTCTTTGCCAATGAACCAAAGACCGACAATCAGCGCTACGCCAAACGTTAGCATGACTGCTGGAGGCACCGCTGCTTCTGAGGATATTTGATTGGTACGAATGACATCCATAATCGCGGCAAAAGGACCAACGGCGTTGGCAATATCGTTTGAGCCGTGACTAAAGGCAAAAGCGGATGCCGTAAATACCTGCATCCAACTGAACAGAATAAAAGTGGCTTTGGTCAAATCTTCTTTGTGTTTACCACGAATACTTTTGGTATAAATATAAGTAGCCAGCCAAACCAATGCACCAACCATACCCATGAATAAAAAGCCATGCAAGGTCGTAAAGTTATCATTAACGTTTTTCAAACCTTTGAAAACGACCAATGACGTCATAACGACGCCACCCATAGCGGCAATGATAGGTACCCACTTTTTAATCGCTTTCAGAGTATCTAAATTGCTCCGCTCTCGATCGATGCTATACAGATTTTTATAATAATCGGTTTCTAAATCTTCAAGCTTACAATCATCGTCTTTATATATATCTTGATCGCGTAGCATGGCTGAAGTATAGGACAGTTGCTCTGATTCTGATAGCGCCTCAAAAAACACTTTGTGTTCTTCTTTTACGGTCTTTTTATTGGCTTTTAGCACAACAATCTTTGCTTCTGCTTTATCGTTATAGTTGATAATGTTCTTTTTGATTTGCCCATAGAGTATGTAGGCCAACACTCCACCTAATAGCGGTGACAATACCCAAGAGATGGCAATCTTGCCAATGGTACCCCAATCAACGGTAGAGAATGCCGTAGCACTACCGCCCAAATCGTAGCCCAAAACAATCGAGCTGCCGACCACACCGCCAATGATAGCGTGTGTAGTAGAGACAGGCAGGCCCTTACGTGTGGCAAATAACAGCCAAAATGCCGCCGCTATCAATGCGGAGAGCATCACATAGATAAACTGATTGGGGTTCACAGATAAGCCGTCTAAATCGACGATACCACTACGAATAGTGTCTGTGACCTCGCCACCTGCCAACACCGCGCCTGACACCTCAAATATTGCAGCAACGCCAAGTGCTTGCGGAATCGTCAGCGTCCCTGCGCCTACAGAGGTACCAAAAGAGTTAGCAACATCATTACCACCGATATTAAATGCCATAAAGACACCAAAAACTGTGGCAACGATAAAGAGTGTGGTTTGCTGACGCATGGTGTAGTCGAGACCCCACCATAAAAAATAAGCTGTCATTACAATCAGTAAAGTGGCAAAAAATAGATTGATTCTCATAGTGCCAACTGTTTTGGTCGGCTCTTTAGAACTGCTAATAATACCCATAGATTGATACGCCCTGCGTAAGCTGATTAAAGATATTTGCGATTGATAATATTGCGGTGGTACTAAAGACAGTGAGCCAATGAGATAACAACACACACGCAACGTGATTTTTGAATATGTGTGCAAATACCATTTGCACACAGTTTGAAAATACTATTTTAGAAAATACGAAGTCTTCAGTGACACTTATCCTGATATCGTTGTCAGTATAAATGCACTGCAAAAAATGACATCATTTAACATACCATTAAGCCGCAAGGGAGAACGCTAAATCATCTGATTAAAGCATCTTGCGGCCTAAATGTTTGACTCTCATATATAACGGTGATTATAAAGTGCTGATGCTACTCAAAACAGCTATAACAAAGCAAAAGAACACTGAAACTGTCTAATTGCCTTATGCTCTATCTGCTTGGTCTTGTTCATAGTCTTATTACAGCTGAACCAGTCACTCTCACTACGCGCTCATTATATTAAATAATTGAGGATAATGCATGATGATACTGCGAAATTTGTAACCACGGATGTAACTCTCAGTTAAAATCCTGAACAACGTTATCAAGTCTTTATGTTACTAAATAAATAGAGAGCTTATTACGTAATAAGCTCTCTATTAAATATCCGCCTATTATGGTTATTCATAGCGGATTGTCAAAGACAAACTGTATCATCTTTCCATATTTGAGCGATTTATATTCAGCAGCCCGTTACTTATCACAAATACTACTCAGCATAACTCAATATTGTCCTTACAAATACTTTTTTAACTCACTTATAGCATGATCCAACACTGACAAGCGTGCAGTACGCTTATCATTGGTAGCGATGACGCACCAAGGCGCTGATTCTGTATCAGTATGTGCCAACATATCGGCCGCTGCTTGTACATACTCTGACCACTTATCACGGTTGCGCCAATCATCATCGGTCAACTTAAACTGCTTATGTGGCGTCTCCTGTCTGCCTTCAAAGCGCTTTAACTGTTCTTTTTTATCAATGGCGAGCCAATACTTAATCACCACTGTGCCCGCTGTTGTTAACTCTGACTCAAAACGGTTGATTTCATCATAAGCACGTTGCCATTCAGCCTCAGGTATCAGCTGCTCGATACGCTCAACCAACACTCTGCCATACCAAGTACGATCAAAAATGGCGATGCGGCTCATACGGTCTTCGCGCTCATTTGGTAATCGTGTCCAAAATCGCCACAAATACGGGTGCTGCAGCTCATACAGCATTGGCGTACCTATATTATAAACTTGGTACTCACGTGGATCGAGAGGCGCTACCAGTCTTTTAATGGCGCCACCCTTGCCAGCAGCATCCATACCTTCAAAAGCAAATACCACATGACGGCCTTGACGCGCACGTAGCAACTCTGCCAATTTGGCTTGTTTTTTAGCAAGCTGTGTATGGTAATCTGATTTATCCATATCAGGATCTTCAATATCTATGAGCTCATAAGGTATCTTCACAGATTTAAAGTCTTGCTTGTCGTCGTTGCTGTTTTGGTTGTCCTTGTCGTTATTGCTCGCCAATTTAAAAGTCTCATTTGCAGAACCGCTACTACTGACCAGTGCTTTTTGCATGGCTTGCAACACTTGGCGACCAAAGTTAGTCGCTGCCTGTGTTTTGTCACTTCCATCTATGATAACCCAATCACCTTGCTGTCGTAATAACTCGGTTGCCACGCGATTAAACTGCGCCAATGTTTCGCTATCACTCCAATCAATTTGGTATAAATAATCAGGATCATCCTCTTCATCTTTTAA
>JARIEH010000177.1 GCA_029256865.1 Psychrobacter sp. | reverse complement strand
CAGCGGCAGCGAACATATAACATCCTTAGCAATCAATTTAAAACTATAGCGTACGATTATCTATTTCAGGCCTAAAAAGTATTTAAGCGCATACTTAAAGAAGAAAGTAGTGTGGTTATTTTTTAGGGTAAATTTTCCAAATCCCGTTATCTGCTATTGGGTTACTATAGGCATCGTTGCGACGCTTGCGCGGTGTTTGCCTGCTGTCAACTATTTTGAAATCAGGCAAAGTATGAACAATGAGTCCCGTACGGTAAAATCGTATACGTTCAGGCTCTAGCATCTCGCCTTTATTATCTCGACAAAAGACATAAGCCCGCAAGTCAATAAATTCACGATGCGCCACCAAACGTGCCTCATCGTCATTATCAAACACTGTTGCCATACGCGCAATTTCATCAGCACTGTAATCACCACACTTATCGGTCAGTGCCCCTACTGAGCCAAAACTTTTGGACTCCTTGGCGCGGGTCTTGGTCAGATGTAGACGCTGAACATGATAGATAAATTGTGGTATCTCAAGGCTGGCTGGTAGCGGAAGATGGTCGGGTGGCAAATATGCAGCAGGATAAAATGCCATCGCGCGCTCAATAAGGGTTTGCCAACGCTGTCGATAAGCTTGGACTTCTGCCAAATTGCCTTCATAAATAGGCATATCACGGATTTGGCGTAAAATATCAGGTGGAAACTGCTCATCTCGAAAGCGGGTAATGTCTTCTTGCAGTGATGAGAGTAAGACCTTGGCGTGTTTCTTGCCATCTGTTGACGTAGGATTGTCGATATAGTCTGGGGCGACAAAGGGCGCTGAGCGTCTAGACATAATAGGTTATCATTAATAGATGAATTAAAAAAATAGTAATAACTATGACTGCTAAAGTCAATGAATAAGCAGATTAAGCATTTATCATCAAATTGAGAGTTATTATAAACACATAAACCGCTTTAAGTTTGGATTGTTTGATATTGCTCAAACAAAAGTTGGATAGAAAATATTATTACTATTTAAAAAGTAGTAAATGGAAGGGTTTTATATGATAGAACCCAAGCGACTACAGCGGCGATCGAGACTCATTACTCATGGACAATCCATCAAAGAAATTATCCACTTATCATACGCAGGGGTCTTTATTAAGTGTTATTGGCGATATAATCATACGAATATTTGCTGCAGGACTTGTATTAGCGTTTGGGTTTTGGCTAATCATCGCATCAAATATGGGACCTGCGTATTTACCCCACATCATGGATGGAGCCTTAGATTTTTGGATTCGAATGACGTTGCTAGGGCTTGGGATAGGTATTTGGATCATGACAGCAGTTTGGTTAATCTGGCTCTTATTGCTTTATCTATACCGCTTGTTTGGATCCAATCATTAATGTGCTATTTTTGTCTCATTCGCGACTATAATGAGAAGGACGCATGACTGATCGCTCATTTCTAATAGTTGTATTCTCAATGATTGTGGCCAATATGGCGATTACCATCAGAAGGACGCTCTAATATATCACAGACCAGAGCATCACCATGGGATCGAGTACGCGAATGTAATAGGCTTTCAACTTGAATGGTGGCATGATCGATACCAAGGTCTAATAAGCGCTGTTCAAGATCAGCGATCAGTAAACTAGACTCATAAATACTCATTTCACCATCGACAACCACGTGACATGATAAGGCGTTTAGACCACTGGTAATACTCCAAACGTGGAGGTCATGGATTTTTTTTACCTGAGGATGCGCAACCAGTCTTTGTTCAACCTCAACCAATGATATGTCTGCTGGGGTGCCTTCCATTAAGATATGCACTGAATCGCGTACGACACGGTAACCGCTGATTAATATTAGTATGGCAACCACCACTGATGCCGCTGCATCCGCCCATATCCAGCCAAACACAATCATTAATAAAGCGGCGATAATAGCGGCCACTGAGCCCATTAAATCACTTAGTACATGCAAGTAAGCACTGTGCATATTTAGATTAACTGACTCTTTAGATTTCTTTCTACTTGCTTTTTTAGTATTGTTGATTGATGTTTGATCGGTACTTAAGACATGGTTGTGTTTGTGTTTATTCGCCTTAGTACGGCTACCTCGATGCATGAGCCAAGCGACCAAAATATTGACCAACATGCCAATAGTGGCAATAATGAGCATACCTTCGCTGGCAATATCAGTCGGTGAGTTAAAGCGTTTAATGGCTTCATAAAAAATCATGATAGCAATAATGACCAGTGTGGCACCATTGACGGTAGCGACCAAAATCTCAAAACGTTTATAACCAAAAGTCTTTTGATGGGTGGCAGACTTTTCACCGATTTTGAATGCCATCAAGGTTGCACCAAGGGCAATAGCGTCACTTAGCATGTGGCCTGCATCAGATAATAGCGCTAGGCTACCAGTGAGCCAGCCACCTATCGCTTCGACGAACATGTAGGCAGTGATGATAATAAAGCTAAATAGTAACGTGCGTTGATAGCCTTTGGTGTCTCGTGGTGCGGTTGTGACCTCTAAATGCTCGTCGTGATCGTGCATGTCTTCATCATCGTACATATAGTCTTTTTGGCTCATAATAAACCCTCAATATAATAAAAATTATGACGAGATATTTAGTACAACAACAGAATTGATTGATTAGCGTCTATCATATAATCAATACTACATAAAATAAATACACCGCATTCATACGCGAGCCTGATATGGATTTTTCTTGCATGCTGTGCTTACTCTGCTCAATGCTGCAAAACCTATATTTATAAGACAGTATCCCAGTCTTGCTGTATTTTTTATACTGACTGGACGATATCAGTGCGATACATCCGCTAAATACTTATAAGAAATCTAACATATTTAAGATTTAAGCGTTGTAGTGAGGTGGTTAATGATTGAGAGTCAGGTATGGTTGCTACCAGCCGACAGGGTCGATGTCTAAAGTAAGCTTAAGGTACTTCGCGCTTGGCATGGCAAGTACAGGCTGCCACCATTGATTTAAGACATGGTGTAATTGCCATCTGTCTTTGGCTAGCAGCAGCAGCTGTACATGGTAGCGGCTGTTCTTTTTGCTCATCGGTGCATCGATAGGACCAAGTACTGCGAGGTTGTGGCCATTAGGCAGATTGGCAACTGCGTCTTTAAGCGCCTGAGTAGTGGCGGCAAGGGTTTTGCCTTCACAACGTATCAGCGCGGCATGGCTATGAGGCGGTAGCCCCATCATTTTGCGCTCTTGTAATAGCTCACGCGCAAAAGACAGATAACCATCTTTCACCAGTTTTAATAATAGCTCATTATCTGGTTGCAAGGTTTGAATAAGTACGCGACCCGCTTTATCACCGCGTCCAGCACGTCCTGCTACTTGAATCATTAGTTGTGCGGTATTTTCAGGCGAGCGAAAGTCTGCGGACAAGAAGCCACGATCAGCGTTGGGCAAACAAACCAGTGTCACACTGGGAAAGTGATGGCCTTTGGCGACCATTTGGGTGCCGACTAAGATGGCAGGATTGCCTTGATTGATGCGCTGATAGATATTTTCCCAGCTGTCTTTGCGCCGTGTGGTATCGCGGTCAATTTGAATGATGGGATACAGCGCTTTACTGGTTTGCGGATTGGCAAAAATAGCGTGCAAGTTTTCGCTCAGCCTTGTCGTTCCCATACCTTTGGCATCGAGATTTTGACTACCGCAATCAGGGCAAACGGTTGGAATATAAGCTTGCCAATCACAATGATGGCATTTCAAATATGAACTACTTGAGTAATTACTCTGCTGGGCTTGGCTGTTATAGTGAACCGTTAAGTGTGCATCACAGCGCGGGCAATCTGCCTGCCAACCGCAAGCCTCGCATAGTAAGACAGGGGCATAGCCGCGCCGATTCAAAAATATCAATACTTGATCGCCAGCTTCTAACGTTTGCCGTATGGCGCCAATCATGGCATCGGTCAACCCTGTATCATAGCGTGCGCCGTCATCTTGTGTTTGCTGGTGCGTACTTTGCAGGCGTGCGTCAATCAGCTGCATGGTCGCAGGATTCGCATTGCCAGGACGCGTAAGCAGTTGGTACTCTACCAGCTTGCCATCATCGACTAATTTTAAATGCTCAAGGGAAGGGGTAGCAGTACCGAGTACCACGGGAATATTGTACTGCAGGCCGCGATAAAGCGCGATGTCAGCAGCATGATAGCGCAGTGTATCTTGCTGCTTATAAGAGCCATCATGCGCTTCATCGACAACGATGAGACCTAAATCTGCAAAGGGATAAAGCACTGCTGAGCGCGTGCCAATGATGATTTGCGCATGACCCGTGCGGCAGTCCTGCCAGCCTTGCAAGCGATGAGTATTACTCATGCCTGAATGTAGCAACACAATATGGGCAGCGAAACGACTGGCGAAACGTGCGCGTGTCTGCGGTGTCAGTCCAATCTCTGGCACTAAAATCAACACCTGCTTGCCAGCTTCCAACACTGTTTGCATCGCTTGTAAATACACTTCGGTCTTGCCACTACCAGTGATGCCATTGAGTAAAAACCCAGTATATTTTTCAGTTTTGTGCGCTTTAACAATGGCTGCTACCGCGAGTTGCTGTTCTTCATTTAAGTCCAGTGGCATTTTTGCGAGCTTCACAGGAGCAGGCGCTTGTTTTGGCTGGATAGAGCGCTCGATAAGACCTTTGTCTTCTAGCGTCTTTAAAAAACTTCGCTGCATACCTTCTAATAACAGTATGTCTTCACTAGCACCGCGCTCGCCATGGAGTTTGAGCATCTCAAACTGCTGTTTCTGTTTCTTTGCATTGGCACGAAAGTCGTCATCGGTGATATGTGGCAAAATCCGCCAGTGTGTGATCAGAAGATCCAGCGGTTTGCCTTGACGAACCAAGCTTGGCAGTATGACCGCTAAGACGTCACCAAGCGGATAGTGATAATAGCGTGCAAGCCAATGAGCCAGCTTTAGCATACTGTCGTCTAAAATAGGCTCAGCATCCAAGCATTTATTAATGGGTTTTAGCTTTTTGATGGGTACGCTGCTCTCCGCTTCAGAGATGTAAGCAACGACGATGCCGATTAAGGTCTGACGACCAAATGACACTTCGACACGACTACCAATATAAGGTAAAGAAGGGCTTGATAAGGACTCTGTATTTGCCGGTAGGCTATAGTCAAACACCCGATAAAGGGGTACGGGTAGAGCAACTTGTACCAACATAAAGGGGCTCGCAGCCTTATAAGGTTAATGTAAGTTTAAAATAGCATTCAAGGCTAAAAAACCAATAAGCTTAGCCTGGCGCTAAGCTTATTATGATTTAAGTCAAATGTTTATTATTCAGGGAAAACTGCATGTCAGTATTATTCAAGATACATAATCGCTTCAATCTCAACCACGCCGCCTTTAGGCAGTGCGGCGACCTGTACAGCAGCGCGTGCAGGATAAGGTTCGCTCAAGTTTTGGGCGAATATCTCATTCAGGACAGCAAAGTCGTTTAAATCGGTTAAAGACACGTTAAACTTAACCACATCCTTTAAGCTGCCATCCGCTGCTTCACAAATCGCTTTTAAATTAGCAAATACTTGCTTAGCTTGCGCTTCAAAGCCGTCTTTTAGTTCCATGGTGTTAGGATCGAAACCAAGCTGACCTGAGATATAGACGGTATTACCGACTTTTACCGCTTGTGAATAGGTACCGACGGCTGCAGGGGCTTTATCAGTTTGGATGGTTTGACGAGTCATAGGATATCCTTATAGTTCTTGTGTTAGTTTGATCCGCTAAATGCTTAGCAGAGAGGTTTGGGTTGGTATAATCAATCCACTATAAAAGAGTGACAGCGTTAACCTCGCTTGCAGTGTTACAGAGACATCTGCACTCGGTTGCCTAGACTCTCTTTTAAACTGAATTAAATAAACTGAATCTTTAAATTTGAGGTTAAAAGACGGTGTTTTAATCAGTTAGGCAAAAATAAATGTTCAATATGCTTTAATGGCCAACAGCAGTTATTATCATGATGTCTATAGCTGATATAGTCGTATGATGTTTGGGAAGCCTAGTAAGGAGCGTAGGTCACGTATGCCTTGCGCTAAGTGATTGCGGCTACGGACAATAACATGCAGGATAGTATCACTGCTACGCACATCGACCGTCTCAACTCCGATATTAAGTTGACGCAAGTGATAAATTACCTCACTAATTTGCTCATCACTGAGAGCGATAGACAGCTTTAGATAAGCAGGGAAACGAATTTCTCCACTGTTTTTACCGTTGGCTTCACCTGACTCGTTATTTTTGATCGCTTTATCGTCACGCCAGCGTAACTGTATGACTTGATAAGGATTGTCTTTACGAATGTCGTCGAGCGAAAAGCATTTGTGGCGATGAACGACCAGACCGTGTCGTGATAAATGACCAACGATAGGGTCACCATAAATAGGGTGACAGCAATTGGCAAAATCAAGTTCGACGCCCGTAGCGTTCGCGATTAGCTGCTGTGGCTGCGTCATAGCGTCAGCTTGTTGTTCTTGTGTTTGTAGGCTGCTTACTTCGTCACTAAATAAGCGTGATACCACTAGCTGTGGCAGTAGAGTACCAGAGCTTATTTGCTCAAATAAAGCGCTTTTCTCTGGGAGACCGCGCCATTCAATCAAGTTTTTCCAGTCATTATCTGTTAAGTCATCGAGACTCTTTTGGTAGGTTTTTAGGGCACGGTCCAATGCTTGCTTACCATGATGTTGCTTGTCGGCGGCAGATAAGTCTTTAAACCAACGCAGTATCTCTTCACGGGCTTTATTGGTCACCACAAACCCGAGCCATTCAGCTTTTGGTTCAGAGTGGCTGTTTACTTCAATCTCAACTTGTTGACCATTTTTGACGACAGTACCAAGCTTGGCTTTTTTGCCATCGACGTTTGCACCAACTGCCACATTACCAACCATAGGCCCAACAGCATAAGCAAAGTCTAGCGCTGTGGCACCTTGGGGCAGCTCATAAGCGCGACCTTGCGGACTATAACAGATGATTTTGCTAGAGTGTAGGTAGTCCATTAGCTCATTGATAGTGGAGACTGCAGCCGTGAAGTCAGGGTTGTTTTCATCTAAGGTTTCTTCGTCGATCAGATCTTTCATATTGCGTAGCGAGGCTTGAATGACTGAGCGACTAACGTCAGAAGCATGCTCAGCACCAATGACTCCGAGACGTGCAGCATTCTGCATTTTTTTAGTCAAAATAGTCACTTTTACAAAGTCATTATCCCGCTCATAAATGAGAGTGAGTGATTGATTGCCGCCGGGCAGCGGCCGACGGATATTGTCTTCAATATGAGAGTTCTCTATCTGGTACTTCTTTATCAGATAATAAGCGAGCTTGTCACATTCTTCAATATTATCGAGTACAATCTCAAACGCATAATGGCGCAGCAGCGCACTGATCTCACCGCGATTACGGAAAAATTGGCGATATATCACCACGCGATTGTCTAGCACTTTTACATGTCCATTGAGGCCTAAGTTATTGAGGACAATACTGAGATAACGGTGAATGGATTCTCTTTGGAAGTTACGTCCAAGACCATGCTGCAATAGTTTGTCGGACAGCTTGTTATACATCTCGGAATCAAGGTTGCGGTAACAAAGCACTTCGATATAGTCAGCAATGTCATTGAGCCCCATTAAGCGCGCAAATGGGACATAAAAGTCTAGCGTCTCTTGGGCGGTGGCGCGTTGCTTTTCTGGACGTACGGCATCAAGCGTAGACATGTTATGCAATCGATCGGCGAGCTTAATAATCAACACGCGTGGATCAGCGAGGGTTGCTGTCAAAATCTTATGAAAGGTGGCGGCTTTGTTTTGTTGTTTATTATGACTAGATGATTTTAATTTGGTCACACCATCAACCAGCCTTGCCACAACCTTGCCATAGCGTTGCTCGATTTCATCATCACTAACATCCGTATCTTCGACGGTATCGTG
>JARIEH010000269.1 GCA_029256865.1 Psychrobacter sp. | reverse complement strand
TGTGCCGTTTTCCAGCGCGAGTAAACTGGCTGGCTGAGACCTTGGGTATCGAGAGCTCGCGTTTGCAGGTTGATTGTCCAGAGCTTGATGAGTGGATGACCATGCTGGCTCCTCAACAGCTATCAATTATGTTTGGTCAAGAGTATTTAGATAACCCCATTTCTGCTTTTGCGCATACACTATTGCGTATTGATTCAAAAGCTAGTGTTGCCGACCCTAGCCAAATTCATCATGCCTATGCCCTTAACGACACGGTCGATGGTGATAATAATGATAATTTTCTGATTTTTGCCCTCAAAGCGGCAAGCGGTGGTTATGATAACCGTATTGAGATTGATCCTTATCCAGAAAAGTTGGCAAATTATCTACAAAAAGATGAACGCGATACTTGGACGTATCAATTGGATTTGACCCCAGCAGAAGTACAACAAATCATACTGCATGTCTGGGAGACCAAAGACTTATATATTCCTTATTACTTCGCCACCGATAATTGTGCTTCGGAGATTTTGCGCCTCATCGATGTGGTGCGCCCGCAGCAGAATTTATTGAGTCAGCTGCCTTATGCGGTCATTCCCTCTGATGTGATCAAATTGCTTGATGATGAGAAGCTGCTGACAAATACGCTTTATACCCCAGCGGATAGTACCTTACGTCAAGCGCAGCTAAATAAGGCGAATGATGCGGCAAGGCTAGGCTATCAGGTGTTTAGTAAAGAGGATATCAATGATATCAAGTCAGAGGATATTAACTTAGCATCAAGTATATCAGCAGATAATAAAAGATTAGAGCCGCTTGAGATTGCGGTCTCGGATAACAATCCCATTGATCGTCATCCGCTGCAGCGTGGACATGTTGCTATTGGTCACCGCGGAGATAACAGCTATATCGACCTCGGATTACGTGCTGGCTACCATAGTACGCTTGATAGACCTTCAGGGTTTCCACAGTTTCTTGATCTCGAAGGTGTGGCGGCGACGGTACGTTTTTATGATACCGATAATGACAAAGCCAATCAGCCAAAAAGTGTGGTTTTGCAAAATTTTACCTTGATTCGTGGGCGCTCGTTTAATCCTGTCAATTCCGCCAAAAAAGGCAAGACTTGGGGTGCAACTGTCGAAGCCACCCGTATTGATGATGGCTCGCGAGCAGAGGGGACAGACCATTTAGTGGCGAGCACCGCCTTCGAATATGGAAAATCTTGGGTGTTTGGTACGCCGACTGCCAATACGGGCGAGATGCCACCACAGCTATGCTATGCTTTTGCCACAGGTGCTTTGCAAGGTGGGCGCGGTATCAATAAAGGTTTTCGCGTTGGCGCAGGGGTAAATACGGGTTGCCGCTATCAGATTAACAATCGCTTACGTGCGCAAGCTGAATTGCAATTACCATATTGGTATCATGGCAGCAGCGATCAAGAAGACGTTCAAGGTAATTATTGGCAGCCGATCAGTACGATTGGACTGCAATACGATATCGATAAAAAACAAGCACTACGCATCAATGCCAGCTATGATTGGCAGGACCGTGTCGAGGCAAATGATGATGTAAAACTGTCTTACATGCGTTATTTTTAAGGATACTTTATGAGTAATCACACCCTAACGAGTAACCAAAATTTACTGATCATTGGTCAAGGCGATATCGGCTTACCAGTGACTAATAAGCTCGCTGAGGAGGGTTTGTCTGTCACTGGGCTTGCGCGTCGTGAACGCAGCCATTACGCTTTAGATGATAATGTGAAGTTCATACAAGCGGATGCGTTAATGCTGAGCGCTAAGCAACTGCAAGATTTTACCTGTATTGCTATTATCGTGACCCCTGATGAATATTCGACCAGTGGTTATAATAATAGCTATTTGGCCATCAACCAGCACATAGTTAGCTTGGCCAAGGCACTGCCCAGTCTTGAACGTATTGTTTTTATTTCATCGACTGGTATTTATGGGCAAGATAATGGTGAGTGGATCGATGAATATACCACGCCTATCACTCCTGAACGCGAAGCCTCAAAGGTAATATTGCAAGCAGAACAAGCATTGCAACAAGGCTTCGAAGATAAAGCGATTGTCATTCGTCCGAGCGGTATTTATGGGCGCGAGCGTCTCATGCGTCTGCGCAAAGCCCGCGAGAAACAAAAAGAGCCAGTCGCCGCTGCTCATTGGAGCAATCGTATTATGGATCGTGATTTGGTCAATATTATTACCAAAGTACTCACCATCGATACGCCAAAGCCACTGTATATCGCTACTGACTACTTGCCTGTCACCACAATTGAGCTTGGTATTTGGTTGAGTGAGCAGGTCGGTGAACCTGTACCTACAATCGATAGTGAAAAAACCGCAGTGACGGGGAAGCGCTTACATAGCAATATTCCGTTGACTTGGCTGCATTATCCTGACTGGCAAATAGGGTATCGTGATATTTTGCAGCAGCAAAAATAAAGTGAAGAGTTTGTTCTGATACAAAACAGCTGAAACAGTCTTATTTGTATCTATTTATATTATCTATCTTTAAGCCGACTCTCAACTTAACACAGCCTACGTCAACAATATTTAATGAGTTGAGAATAGGGTCTATTGAATCTTTTTTTATCTAATATATCGTTTATGGAGATGTCATGCCTCAGTCGTTTACTTCTGATAATAATTTAACTCATGCCCAGTCATCATGCGGGCAGGGTAAGCTTGTCACAGAAACTTCTGAGTCCTCAGCTAATCTCGCTAACAGTAGCCAGCCTGCTATCGTTCATCCTAATTTTGATGCAAGCCAGACGCCCCTTGATCCAGCCAGACCATTGACAGACATTCCAGAACCTGCTCGCCGTGGCAATGATCAATTACGTCGCCTTTATGGCAAGTCTGTGCGCTTTTATCAGCCCAACGAGGAGACGTTATCAAAGTGGCAGCTAATAGCATCAGAGCCTTTCGCTGAGCATTTGGCGTTACTTAGTGCCGCAAACCTCATGGCTGTTCCTGACAGTTTTTATCGCCCTTATCATAGCCAAAGCGCACCGCCATTATTATTATCACTTGAGCAGATGACTTTAATTGATCTGACAGACATCCAGGCTGCTATGCATCAATATCCTAAACTGACGCGCTATGGATTTGTCGTGCCAGCTGGTTTAGATAATGATCTGTCTAAAAAAACGCTCAAAAAAAGTGCCAAAAATCAGACCGCGTTTTTCAATAATAAACCACCCAGTTTCCATACCGTGGTCAAACATCATAACCCTGATGAGCTGCTGAATAGTCTGTATGCCGATGATTGGCAAGTCATCTTGCAGCCGCAGCAGTTTGAGACAGGCACAGGCAGTTTGGCGACAGATATCATGGCCTGTAGCGTCGCAGTGCACGCCTTAAAGCAATGTACTACTCGTAAAAGCATCAATCACAGTTATAGCGCCGAGCAAGTTTGTCAGCATGTACGCAGCTATTTACTGAGTCAGGTATATCTGACGCCTAATCAGCGTCATCAATATCGGCAGATTCGACTGTTTACTGGGCACATCATCGTTGCCGCTGCGCACTTAGGTTGGGATATTCATGTCCGTAGCGATGGTGCGTGCTATTTTAATCTGTCGTCGCGTAGTAGCTTATTGACTCGCTATGCTGATATACAGGATTATCATATCAATGGTTGGTCAAGCTAAACAATAATGCGTACAATAATGCCAGTTTTTTGCTCTTTATATTTTTGATAGGAATGCCGTAATGCTCAATACTCTAGTGCCTGATGCTCAACCTGCCCAAAACCAATTGTTTTCATCTCATCAATTTATTCAACTGGCGTTAGATAATCAAGTGCTGAAGTTTGGCGAGTTTGTCCTCAAGTCTGGCCGTATCAGTCCGTATTTTTTTAATGCAGGCTTGCTGGCGACTGGTGAGATGTTAGCGCTACTGGCACGTGGTTATGCCGAGGCATTGGCTGAGCAAATGGCTGCTACCAACGACGGTGTAAATGAGCAAGAGCTCGTCATTTTTGGCGCGGCTTATAAAGGGATTCCGTTTGTGGCAGCGACAGCGCAAGCGTTATGGGAACATCACGGCATCAATGCCAAATGGGGCTATAATCGCAAAGAAGCCAAAACCCACGGTGAAGGTGGTAATTTAGTCGGTGCGGATGTCAGCGGTAAAGCCGTATGGGTGCTGGACGATGTTATCACTGCAGGCACCGCAATGCGTGAAGTGGTCGAGATTTTAGAGCAGGCAGGTGCAAGTGTTGCTGGCATTATCGTCGCGCTTGATCGTAAAGAAAAAGGCTTGGCTGAGCATTCTGCCATTCAAGAGTTAGCAGCCACTCTAAAAGTACCCGTATGTGCACTGGTCGATATAGACGATTTAATCGGTTATTTAGCAGATGAAAACAGTCAGTATAAAGATGCGACCCAGCTGGCAAAAATGCAGCATTACCGTGAGCAGTACGGCGTATAATTTGTCGCAGATTGGCAGTATATCGCCTGTCTCTGTTCTATATATAAATAATATTAATAATATAAAAAGTGAGTTCTATCATGAGCCAAGAAAAGAATCAGAAGTCTTTGAACATACTCGTTATCATGGATCCCATTGAGCAGGTCAACTATAAAAAAGACACCAGTCTTGCCATGATGTGGTCAGCGCAAGACCGTGGCCATACGTTAGGCTACTGCCAAATCCATGACTTGTGGTTGGATCGTGGTCAGTTGATGGTAGATACGCAGCCAGTCACAGTAAAGCGTGATCCTAATGACTTTTATACATTAGGTGACAAGCAGACAGCACAAGTCACGGATTATGATGTGATTCTAATGCGTAAGGATCCGCCGTTTGATATGCGTTTTGTTTACGCCACCTATATGCTCGATCACGCCAAAGCGGCCGGCGTACTGGTGGTCAATGACCCGCAAGCCATTCGCGACTGTAACGAAAAGCTATTTGCTACTTGGTTTAGCGACTATATGAGCCCAACGATTGTGACCAGTAAACAGGCACATATTCGCAAGTTTATCGCCGAGCAGCGAGATGTTATCGTCAAGCCACTCGACGGCATGGGCGGTACCGGTATCTTTCGTCTGACCGCTGATAGCCCAAATATTGGGGTCACGCTTGAGATTCTAACAGAGCTTGAAACGCTACCCATTATGGCGCAGCGTTATTTGCCAGAAATCAAAGAAGGCGATAAACGCGTGCTTATCGTCGATGGGGTAGTGGTGGATTATAGCTTGGCTCGTATTCCAGTCAAAGGAGAGACTCGTGGTAATCTAGCGGCAGGCGGTAGCGGCGTTGCAATGCCACTGACAGATATCGAACGCCAAGTGGCAGAAGTTGTCGCGCCAATTGTGAAAGATAAAGGCCTTATGTTCGTTGGTTTAGACCTAATCGGAGGCCGAATTACCGAAATTAATGTCACGAGCCCTACTTGTGTACGCGAAATTGACGACCAGTGCGGTACAGATATTGCGACAGATTTTATCCTAGCGGTAGAAGCGCGTTGTTTGCAGAAATAACTTTATAAAATGGGCAATAAGTTATCATGGCCTGTTTTTTAGTACACGTTTTTATTATTAGGCAATACAGTTACTTAAGCGGTTATTTACCCGAAAAAACACTATATATACCAGCATGATTTACTCTATACTATGCGAATTTTAGAATAGGGTTGTTTACAAAGAGCTGCTTATGTAGAACTGTGTCCTTTGATGTATTTAATACTTAACACTAATCAGTAAAGATAAGAAAGGCAGGCTTAATGAAGACACCGCATATATTAATGATGGCTGCTGGCACTGGCGGGCATGTGTTTCCAGCATTGGCGGTAGCCGAAGAGCTGACCCAGCGCGGGGCGATCATTCATTGGCTTGGGACACCCAGTGGTATGGAAAATCGCTTGGTCGAACCGACTGGTTATGCTTTTCATGCAATTGATATGCAAGGTCTACGCGGAAAAGGAATAGGACGGCTGCTCAAACTGCCTGTTACTTTATTGTCAGCCACCATGGCAGCCATTAAGGTTATTCGTGGTAATAAAATTGATATGGTGGTGGGTTTTGGGGGTTATGTCACAGCGCCTGGTGGTATTGCTGCTCGCCTCACTGGTACACCACTGATTATCCATGAGCAAAATGCCATTGCCGGCATGAGTAATCGCTATTTGGCCAAAGTTGCGACCAAAATATTGCAAGCTTTTGAGCATACTTTTGCTAATAGTGAGCGTGATGCTAAGCTTGAAACCGTTGGTAATCCCGTGCGTAACGCGATTACTGGTGTGGCTAAACCCAGTGTGCGCTATGATGTTAGTGACAGCTCACCACTAAAGCTGTTGGTGGTTGGCGGCTCGCTTGGCGCACAGGTATTAAATGAAACCTTACCACAAGCATTGGCATTAATTGACCGTCCTTTCGCAGTGCGCCATCAATGTGGACGCAATAATGAGACAGCGACCCAGGCAGCCTATGACGATCAAGACTTAAGGATTCATCAGATTAGCGTGCAGCCATTTATCGATGATATGGCAGCGGCTTATAATTGGGCAGATGTCATCGTTTGCCGCTCAGGTGCTTTGACGGTGACTGAAATTCAAAATGTCGGTATTGCTGCTATTTTTGTCCCACTACCAAGTGCAGTCGATGATCATCAAACGGCCAACGCCCGTACTCTAACGCTACATGATGCTGGGGTTTTATTACCGCAGTTTGAACTGACGCCTAAGCGTTTGAGTGATGAGCTGACAAAGCTTGATCGGCTCAGTTGTTTGAAAATGGCAAAAAAAGGCCATGCGCTTGCCAATAGACATGCCAGTCAGCAAGTGGCAGATATTATTTGGCAGACTCTATAACTGATACCTTTTACGCAGCACACACTCCCTATTGCCTATATCCACTATTGCATATAAACACTTTTTATAAAGAGACATCGCTATGCCTACTTCTGCTAAAGCTTTACCCAAACGCCTGATTGAAATTCCTGAGATGCGCCGTATTCAGCATCTGCATTTTGTGGGTATCGGTGGCTCAGGGATGTGTGGTATCGCTGAAGTGATGAGTAATCAAGGCTACCGTGTCAGTGGTTCTGATATCGCCCAAAGCCTAGTGACTCAGCGCTTGCAAGATATCGGTATTGAGATATTTATCGGTCACGACTCGAGAAACATTGCGCATGCCGATGTTATCGTGGTGTCCTCGGCCATTGACCGCAGTAACCCTGAAGTAAAAGCCGCCCTCAAAGCGCGTTTACCAGTGGTACGCCGCGCCGATATGCTCGGAGAGTTGATGCGCTATCGTCATGGCATCGCGGTTGCTGGTGCACATGGTAAAACCACTACCACCAGTTTACTGACCACGATGATGGCAGAGGGCAAGCTTGATCCTACTTATGTGATTGGTGGCAAATTAAATGCTTCTGGTAAAAATGCTGCTTTGGGAAGCAGCCGTTACCTCATTGCTGAAGCGGATGAGTCGGATGCTTCGTTTTTGTCGTTGCATCCAATGGCAGCGATTGTGACCAACATTGACCAAGACCATATGGAAACCTATGGCAATAGTTTTGATAAATTAAAAGCCGCTTATATTCAGTTTTTGCAAAATATGCCTTTTTATGGTTTGGCGGTGGTTTGTGGTGATGACCCTGAACTGTATGCGATGATTGATGATATCGGGCGTCCCGTATTGACCTTCGGGCTGGAGCCCTATAATGATGTGCAAGCGGTTGATGTGGTGGTTGAAGGCACCAAAACGCATTTTACTGTGCTGCGCCGTGACCACGAGCCGCTACGTTTGACCTTAAATATCCCTGGCATTCATAACGTTTATAACGCTCTTGCCGCCATTACGATGGCAACTGATGAAGGCGTGAATGATCAGGCAATCAAACGTGCTTTACAGAAATTTGAAGGGGTTGGTCGTCGCTTTGAGCAGCATCCACTTGTCGTGGTTGATGAAGGCGACGTACTATTGATTGATGATTACGGTCATCACCCTAGAGAAGTTGACGCTACTATTAAAGCGGCGCGCCAAAGCTTCCCTGAACGCCGCTTAGTGATGATGTTTCAGCCGCACCGTTATAGCCGTACTCGTGATTGCTTTGATGATTTTGTCGAAGTGCTTTCAAGCGTGGATGAGCTATTGTTGTTGGATGTATATTCAGCAGGAGAAAGCCCAATTGCAGGTGCTGATACCAAAGCATTAGCACGCAGTATCCGCCTGCGTGGCGAAGTCGAGCCAACGATTATTGACAAAGACAACCTTGCGCCTACTATGAAACGGTTACTCAAAGAAAATGACATGCTAATCACCCAAGGTGCGGGTAACGTTGGCCAGATAGCTATTGAGCTTGCCGCTAATAACTTATATCTTCAGTAAGCCTTAAAAAATCTTAGGAACTATCCTCATGACTATTAACAATCAAGAAAATCCAAATACTTTTAAGCAAGCCATCGATACTGATGAGGACACCACAATTATTACGAATCCAGAGACAGCATTAGCGGCTGCTGCACAAACAGAACAAGCCAATCAAATAAATAATCAGCCAAACCATGACACACAGTATACTGCCAACAGTAAAATAAAAGATGCCAGTGAGTTTGGTAAAGTCGCTGTTATTTATGGGGGTAGTAGTAATGAGCGTAGCGTTTCTTTAGATAGCGGCGCGGCAGTACTACAAGCCCTAAAAAACAAAGGGGTCGATGCCACACATTTTGATCCTAAAGACCAAGACATTACTGAGCTACGTGAATATGACCGAGTATTTAATGTATTACATGGTCGTGGCGGAGAGGATGGATTGCTGCAAGGGGTACTACAATGGTTCGGTATTCCGCAGACAGGTTCGGGAATTTTAGCATCAGCACTTGGTATGGATAAAGTGCGGACCAAGCAGCTCTGGCAAGGCTGTGGATTGTCGACGGCGCCATTTGCTTTGCTGACCGCCGATACCGATTGGCAGCAAGTAGTGAATATGTTGGGGTTACCACTGATTATTAAGCCAGTGCATGAAGGCTCAAGTATTGGTATGACAAAAGTAAACCATCTAGATGAGCTGCCAGGTGCTTATGCCACGGCTGTCCAATGTGGCGATGAAGTCATGGCCGAGCGCTGGATTACGGGTCGCGAATTTACCATTGTCATTATTGATGATGAGGCTTATCCCATTATTCGTTTAGAGCCTGCCGATATCAGTAATTTTTATGATTTTGAAGCCAAATATAATCGCAATGACACAGGCTACTATATTCCTTGTGGTCTCAACGATCATGATGAAAAACATTTGCAGGCGTTGAGCTTAGCAGCTTTTCGCGCAGTTAATGCAAAAGGCTGGGGGCGTATCGATGCCATGCAAGATAATAATGGCAATTTTTGGCTACTTGAGATTAATACCGTACCAGGTATGACCAGTCATAGCCTAGTACCGATGGCAGCAAAAGCACGCGGTATGGATTTTGAAAGTTTGTGCTGGCACATACTGGCTCAAACAGTCTAGGATAATTGAGTGATAGCAGTACAGTGAATAAGAGAACTAAAGCTTTAAATTAATGTTAAATATCAAGCACTAACCCGAGTTGTGATTGTATCGCTAGGGCTGCTATAACACAGCATCGTGTAAACTTGTGTAAAATCATCAGTAAGAGCTGAGGTTAGGCTATTGTTTGCTAGCAAAATACGTTAATATTGTAACGATAATTCTATTTTGGCAAGATTCATCTCATTTTAGAGTAAAATCAGCCAATGATTTTAAAGGTTTTAGCAAGTTATTAATAATTTGCAAGTTATTAATAACTCGATAGCGTATCTTAGATATAGGGAAACATGCGATTATGGCTCAAACTGTCAACAGAGCAACTGACTTGATGAGTGATAACGCCCGTCGCCCACAAACCAGCTTACAATTACCCACTTCGGCTAAGTATTTTTTTACAGCTTTAGTAATAGGGTTGTTGCTACTGATACTAGTAATGGGTGCTAAAACCTTACGTGATGCACCACCCGCAGCAATACAAGTCAGTACTCAGGGGTTGACAACAACTCAGCATCAGAGTTTGCAGCAAACCATGGGCCAGCAGCCAGTCAGTAGTTTTTTTACCACTAACTTGCAAGCACTACGCGATATAGCCATGGGAGTTGCTTGGGTTGACCAAGTCAGTGTTACCCGTGACTGGCAACAGGGTATTGTGATTACAGCGTTACCTAAACAGCCAGTCGCTAATTTCGGTACTGAGCGCTTAGTCGACGCCAAGGGTGCAGTATTTGTGCCCGCTGACAGCCAAGACTTAACTAAATCGCAGTTTGCGACATTACAAGGTGAGATCAGTCAAGCACCAGTCATTATGCAGCAAATGCAGCAGATTAATGACTGGTATGCACCACTTAATATGCGAGTTGAGGATATTATTCTAACGTCTCGCATGACCTGGTTAGTACGCTTTGATAGTGGCTTACGAGTCATTGTTGATAATGAAAACACCGCCCAAAAATTGTTGAACCTCAGTCAGTTACTGGGTAATCAGTTAAGCAAACGCCGTGAAGAGATGCAGTCTATAGATTTACGCTATAAAAATGGTTTTACCATTACCTGGAAGGTCATAGAGCCAAAAGCAGAAATATCTGATTAAAGTGTGTTGATTATTTGATGATGACATTGGTAGATTTTGTTTGTAAATTTTCAATAAGCCCTAGTCGGACATAATAGTTGATACAAATAGTTTGACTTAAGAAGTATCTCAGAGTTGTAGCAGGCAATTTTCTGTTACTTCCCTCTGATGTGATAGTTTTGAAATAATTTTTTTTCAATGATTCAATGGAAACGTCATCTAGTTTCCTGTTTAGTGATAATTTGTTTGGTAACATGAAAAATACTGAGAATCTGGTTGTTGTCCATATAAGTGCCACTGCAGTATATGTAGTGATTGGCAGCGTTGTGTCTGCAAAAGACATTCGCATAATGGGTGTGGGACAAGTCAAAAATAGCGACTTTTATCAAGGACAGATCAAACATCGTGAGCGCCTACAAGGTGCCATTAAGCAAGCTATTCAAGATGCTGAAGACACCGCAAACTGTCGTGTGCATAGCGTATGGCTGACAATAGCTACCCCTGAACTGTTAAGTAAAAATAGTTCGGGATATGTAACGGTAGAAGAAGATACTGTCAGTGCTAAAGATATGGTGCAAGCGCTATCTAATGCCAAGTCAAAAGATTTGCCCTCAGATTATTATTTGATGCACTGCTGTCAGCAAGGCATCTATATCGATGAGCAAGAAACAATGGTAGATGATGCCATCGAGATGTTTGCCAACGATATTACCGTTATGTATCACATGATGATGTTACCGGTTGCCAGCCGGCAGAATATTCAAAAGCTATTACAAAGTTGTGATGTCGGTATTGATCATATTGTGTTCGATGCAGTGACTAGCGCTGAATATGGCTTGATGAGTGAAGAGCGCCAACAGGGTGTTTGCTTGGTAGATATTGGTGCTGGTACGACCAGTCTTTGTGTTTATAAAGAGAATAAGCTTATTTTCACTCATTGCATAGCAAGTGGCGGTCACGAAGTCACTATGGATATCTCAGCAGATATGGGTATCTCTATGATAGAAGCTGAGAAATTAAAAAAATTACATGGTACAGCAGATGTCCATAGTATTGATCCGAGTGCATTCTTTGTCTTCAAGCCACAGGGTACAGGCGACGAAATCAACGTCAGTTTGTATAATTTAGCACGTATTATTGAAGCCCGTTATATACAGATATTTACTGAGGTTGCGCGTGAGTTACAGGAGGCGGGTCTGTTAAATTATATAGATCGTGGTATTGTTTTAACTGGCGGTGGCAGTACGATTAAAGGTATGGTACCTTTTGCTAAAAAGCTGCTCAAAATGCCTGTTTTATTATCTAATACACATCCCGCTATCAGCGCTTATAGTTATTTTGATAATGAAGAGTCATTTAAGCAGCTGAACTCACAGATCAATGATCGTGCTTATCAGACCGCATTTGGTACCTTGCTTTATAGTCAAAGCGAGCAGTTTCGTCGTAGCGAAAAAAGTGAGCTTGAAGCATTACAAAAAGGTGGTATGAAAAGTACATTCCGTAATGTCGGTCAACGTTTTACGAGCGTGCTCAAGAAAATACTTTAGATATATTTGTAAAGGATGCGGTCAGTGAAAAATGCTTAATGGCAGAATCCCATCATACTAAGTATAGTCAAATTCTGAAAAGTAGTGATACTACTAGAGAATTTAGATTATATTATAAGTGGTACGATATATTTAGGCTTTAAATAGATTGCATAAGCCTCACCTTTTATAACCCTTATTTAATTTAAATACATTTATATATAGTAAGTCGATAGTACATTATGCGAGTGCGTTATCACGTACTGACCATTACGCTATCTGCAACTGGAGAATCTTTTTTATGTCAAAATACACCATGCCAGATGAAAATCAACCTTTAAACAATGGCCAAGCTCGCTTTACTGTATTCGGTGTTGGCGGCGGAGGCGGTAACGCGGTTGAGCATATGGTTCAGCAAGGTATTAAGGGTGTAACTTTCGTTTGTGCTAATACTGATAGACAAGCGCTTGATCGTCTCACTGTACCGCATAAACTGCAACTGGGTGCCAAAACTAACCGTGGATTGGGTGCGGGTGCTAATCCAGAAGTAGGACGTGAGGCTGCAGAGAGCGAAGAAGAAGCCATTCGTACATTGCTTGAAAATTCAGATATGGTCTTTATTACTGCTGGTATGGGCGGCGGCACAGGTACGGGCGCCGCTCCTGTTATTGCGCGTATTGCCAAAGAGATGGAAGTACTTACAGTTGCCGTGGTTACTACCCCATTCAAGTTTGAAGGTGGTAAACGTAACAAGTCTGCTAAAGCAGGTATTGAGCAGCTCACCAATTTCGTTGATTCTATTATTACCATTCCTAATGATAAGCTGATGAGTGTCTACGGCAATATTTCCATGAAAGACGCATTCAAAAAAGCAGATGACGTACTGTTACATGCCGTACAAGGTATCGCTGAAACCATCGCCCGTTCAGGTCTGATTAATATTGACTTTAACGATATCCGTACCGCGATGACAGCTAAAGGTCATGCGATGATGGGTATTGGTCGCGCTAGTGGCGATGATCGTGCCCGTCAAGCAACTGAAAAAGCCATCAAATCACCTCTACTGGATGATTTATGTTTAGAAAACGCCAAAGGTCTATTGGTGAACGTGATTTCTTCTGAAACGCTTTCTTTAGATGAATTTAGCAAGATCAGTGAAATTGTTGAAGGTATTACGGATACGGATGATGCCAATATTTTCTACGGTTCAGTGGTTGACGAAGAAATGGGTGATGATATCCATGTCACCGTTATTGCAACTGGTTTGACCTTAGATGAACGTGCTGGTGAAGAATCTAAACAGCCAAAAGCAGTTCCTCCGGTAACAAGCACGCAGCCGGTAGATCCAAGTTTGCATACCAGTGCTTTAAATAGTCAGAAACTGTCACAAGCTCAAGCGTATCAAGATAGTATGACTCGCTCTACGCCTGCTCAAGATCAGCTACAGACCAAAACTAATAGCATTCAGGATTATCTAAAACGTCAACAAAATAAATAAATCATTTCGTTGGAGTATTAGTTTATAACAGACAATATTGAACTTTAGTTAATCTTTATAACTGAAAAGCGATTAGATGGTTTAAAGAGGTTTTAATAAGTAATATAGAAACCAGTGCCTAGGCGCTGGTTTTTTTGTGCGTATGTTTTAGGAGGCTCAATGAATACCATGTTCATTGAGTCTAAGTGTCTCATAAAGGCGTAATGTTGCTAAACAGCCTGAACTTTATTGCTTGTATGCTGATACAGGCTGTGATTCATACCTGTTTAGACTCGATATATTTCAGCTTTAATATTAGTGCTTTATGAATAGTATGCCCTAAAATTTCAATTAAATTTTTTAACTCAAAGATGGAGTTAAGTGAATTTTCACACATTCTTGACCTAACCAATAAGTAGTTTTTAGCGAAAAAATGTTCATGATGAGTCAAATCAATTGAAGAAATAAGTAAATTACTGTTTTTTTGCTATAGCGAACTGCTAGCAGCTAATGGTACACTAGGCTAATTGTAACAAGATATGTGAGGAACTAGCCATGAATCAAAGAACCATACAAAAAGCCATCGCTATCACAGGTATCGGTCTACATAGTGGCGAACCTGTCGATTTAGAGTTTCATCCCCAACCTGTCGATACAGGAATTGTTTTTGAGCGCTCTGACATAGTAGGGAGTACGCCCATTCCTGCCAGTGCGTTTTTGGTACAAGATACGATGATGTCATCAAACTTGGTTTTTGGTGGTACACGTGTCGGTACGGTTGAGCATTTATTGAGTGCAGTTGCTGGTCTGGGTATCGATAATCTGTTGATAAGGGTTTCTGCCAGTGAGATTCCCATTATGGATGGCAGTGCCTCACCTTTCATAGGCTTGCTATTACAATCAGGCTTTCGTGAACAAGAAGGCTTGAAGAAGTTCTTACGAATTGTGCGCCCAGTGCGCGTGAATGTCGATGATAAATGGGCAGAATTACGCCCTTATGAAGGCTTTGAGTTAAACTTTGAGATCGATTTTGATCACCCAGCATTTAATAAAGACTTCCAACACGCACAATTGCAGTTTTCGACTCAAAACTTCATCGAGCAATTAAGTGAAGCCCGTACTTTTGGTTTTTTGCAAGACATTGAGACATTACGTAAGAATAACTTGGCATTAGGCGGTAGCATGGACAATGCGATTGTTATCGATGATGCGCGGGTATTAAACGCTGAAGGTTTACGTTTTGCAGATGAGTTCGTCCGTCATAAGATATTAGATGCAATAGGAGATCTATATTTGATTGGTTATCCTATTTTAGGTCGTTTTAACGCCTATAAATCTGGTCACGCGCTAAATAATATGTTGGTACGTGAAGTATTGTCAGACAAACGTAACTTTGAAATTGTAACTTTTGATGACAATGTAACCTGTCCTATCGAATATTTGCCTTTAAAAGGTATGACCGTTGAAGTATGAATACGCAAATAAACATGATGTATCGCAACACTTACGTAAGATTACATAGTTAGTCTTCGATAACCTACAAATTATACTCTTAATATTGAATATATATATTTGTCATTCACAATGTATTTTCTCTAACCCAGAGTATATAAAAGCTTTATGAGCCAATAACTTGTCTAGAGGTTAAGTCCATATTTTGGACTCAGCTTTTAGGCAATTTTTTTTGTTTGTAAAATCAGGGATTACCTATACTAAAAACTGTGCTTAATTTAAAATAATTACATAAGTTTACATTGTAAAGGGCTGTTTTTTACTCATTTGCTAAGCGCAAAAGCGCTTTCTGAAGATTTTTATCAGTGGTGACATGCTTTGCAGCCTGTGTTATAGTCCGCTTTGTGTTTTGGCTAAGAGCCTGATTTTCATTGGCTTTGTAAGGTTTAAATGCGGTCGTCGATGAGACTGATTGTTGGTCAGACGATGGATTTACAGTACGAATGTTTGTTACCACGACACGAATTTGCTTGAGTTGTTTAAATGTAATTGACTGCTCTGTGAGTACCTGCAAATAGGCGTTTTGTAAATAACGAATATGATTGGCTGCCGTGACTGAACCGACACTGAGCGTTAATTGCTCAGAATTTAAGCCCACGACCCAACAGGTATGAAGTATTTCTTCAGGTAGACAATCTACCAGAAGTTTTTTTACCTCATCCGTGGCCTGTGTATAGAGACGCATATTGTCAGCTAGAGTTTTAGGTAGCGCGCTACCAGCAAACTCTTGATGATCAATAAGCTGAGCGAGCCGATTAGGCTGTTTTTTTAACATCGTATTTACTCATCAATTGGGTGATAAAAGCCGATATATAAGCTTAGCAAGCTCATACTCTATATACAGAATGAAAAGCGAGCGATTTACGAGGTGAGCAACGCGACCGGCAATGATGCCTAAGTTGATCACTGTAGACTAGATAGTTAATGGCTATATTCAGGATCTTATCATGATTGTCTCATGATTATATTCTCTAAATTAATCGATGCTTTGTTATGGATGACAAGCAATTCTGTATTAACAATAGGTAGTAAATTTATGAAACAAGCTTTATTAATTTTGTCAGTATTGGGAATGGGCGTAGCACAAACGAGTGGTGCTGCCGAAACGACCTTTCAAACAAATAATACCTTGACTCATACCATCACAAATATCTCAGCCTCAAATAATTATGGTTCCAGCCGTAATATCTATAGCACTAATAGTGGCGCCCATGTCTTTAGCAACGATGAAATCAGTCAGGCTATTGATAACTTAAGCGCTCATGCTCAGAAAAAAGAATATCAACTTGCTTCTTTGACCAGTCGCTTATCTTATGAGCGTCAGCAGCAAGCCAGTAGTCGAATACCAGACAGTAACTCAGCACCAGCTCTTGCAGCGGCTCGTGCATCAAGAGCGGCTCTATCTAGAAGCTCTGGTTATTGTGCCCGTTATGTACGTAAAGCACTACAATCAGCGGGTTATGAGTTTACGCCTAATCCTTCAGCATATCAGTATGCCTCGCGTGGTACTCTAGCACAGGCAGGCTTTGCTAAAATTAGTAATAATATGCCGCCACAAGTTGGTGATGTCGTGGTCTACGATCGCAGCTCAAAGCATCCACACGGCCATATTCAGATTTTTGATGGGTCAGACTGGGTATCTGATTTCCGTCAGAATAGTATTAGCCCATACAGTGGTGCTTATAGTTATACAACCTGGCGCGACTCTCAATATGTTGACGATGCATCGAACCGTGGCATTTACCTTGCAATGGCTGACTAATAGGTATCTGTTAGGCAATTATTGTAATAAGCAGTCATTACCATTTTTTAAAGTAAGTGTTTTCTCCGAACCCAGTAATGCTCTTGATGGCATTACTGGGTTTTTTGTTTTGCATAATGCGATAACTAATTAAAGCGTCTATCTAATGGAGGGTATTATTTGGTTCAAGATGCTATTTAGCCCGCGCTGCTTGCTTATCAAATAATGACCAATAATGAAGGTCGTGAAAATCGGGCGGGGAGGCGTGTTTAGGAGCGAAATATAACGTTGTTTTATTAAACAATGTCCCGAAGCTTAAAATAACGCAAGGATGGATATATTTAAGGACCGTATCGCCGATATCAACCTCTACATTTGACAGTTGACTTAAGGGCACATTAAAACTGCGCTCATAGTAATAAGTCTTAGGGGTGGTGGTATTCAAGGTTAATGAATCGATAGAAGGTTCAATTTGCTCTGACGAGGAGTGCTGCTCTGTATCGTCAGTTAAATTACTGACAGGGCAGTGACTAGCTGACCAATTAATAAATGCGCGCGTTTGCCCATCGGATTGCAAAAGGGGCGTGGGCGGCAATGCCGCAGGGTTACGATAGTTTGAAAACTGATAAACGGCATAACGACCGTCTGGGCTGGCGTTAATTTCAATATAAGCGCTTGTTTTATTAATATCGGCTGCATCAATACCATTTTCATTATTGTCATTCATCGAAATGCTATTATTTATTAAGCTGCTTGTTACTAACCCACCTGCTAAAAAGCACTCAAGGCAAGTTTGCTCCCATAAATAATCTGCAAAGCCTACTCGCACCGGTTGCCATGTTGGCCAGTCTAATTGCGCCGCTAAAGATTTAAGTGGCAGCGTTATTCGATAATCAAGCTGTAAATGCCACTCT
>JARIEH010000216.1 GCA_029256865.1 Psychrobacter sp. | reverse complement strand
CCTGCGCCATTCCCACACTTGCTTTTGCAATGCAGTTACCCGCTTGATAAACAACCAATGAGCCACCAGCGGGCGCATCATCTAACTGCAAGTCAGTCAGCAGCTGTTGTAAATGCTGTTGCAGCTCAGTATCTATATATTTCTCATTATCTGTATTATTGTGGCTACTCACTTGATTTGATCCCTTCATATTATTCTGCATACTTGCCTCATATATTCTAATATCAAACCCAAGAGTTTAACTAGCTGTATCAAAGCCACTTAACAAAACAGGCCACCTATTGGTCGCCTGTTTTACGATTATTAATTGACTACCACGTACAGTCAAGGTTTAACGCGGTACCAATAAGCGGTTGTGTACTTCTTGCTCAAGGCTATCATCTAACCCATGACTGCGCCCACGCTCCATAGCGGTGTCCATCTTACGCCCACGTAGCCAACCTGCGCGTAATGCCATTGCCGCTCCGGCACGATTGCCAGATCCGCAGTGCATGGCAACTTTTTTGCCATGGTATTGACGCAATATATTATCAAACGCTAGTATCTTGAGCTGCTTTAAATCCTCGGCACTGCTTATTGGCAGCTGCTCGTAATACATACCTGCTTGTCTAACGGCTGCTCCTTCGTCAAAACTAAGCTCCTCATCAGGCTGTAAGTTGATGACGAGCTCAACCCCTGCTTTCGCTAGGGCGGCTATCTTTTCATCGTCAAGCGCACCGCAAACGATGGTTTGATCGTCAGGACGAAAATAAGGATCTAAAGAACTGGCAAGATCGATACCGTTATCTGCATCGTTGTTGGCGACGTCATGAGCGGTAGATTCAGAATGAGTATGTTGAGTCATGGTCATAATTTTAAAACTAACAGTAGTAATGAAAAATGGATTGTTTAAAAGTATAAAGGAATGTCTAATAAACCCCTAAAGATAACTTTAACTGGGAAGATTTGAAGCTTCAACAGATGACGCTCATGCGTCGTCTGCAAGCAGCTTAATATTACCAGCTAGATGAGGCTTATCGTTTTTGGAGCTATATAATCCAAAATGACAATTATCCTCTGCCGTTTTCAGCTTGGTTACTGGCTCTGCTATCAGCTCCACTTCTGCTGGCAAAAAGATCGGTAACTTAAATGAAACCTCAACGCTGCAAGACTCCGGTAAATCTCCCATCATCGCCAAGCATTTTGCTTTGGACCACATGCCATGAGCAATGGCTTTAGGAAAACCAAATGCCCGTGCTGATAGTGAGTGGAGATGAATCAGATTAAAATCCCCTGAAATAAAGGCATAGCGACGACCAATGTCTTCTGGTACTTCAAAGACACTATGCACCCCATCTGCATCAGGTATGGGTTTGACTGTTATTGGACGCGGCTTACTCTTGCCATCTTTCTTAGTATCTGGTTTTTTACCACGAGCCAAATAGGTTGAAACTCCTTGCCAAATAGTTTCATCTTGGGACTTAATGGTCGTCACAAAATCAAACTGTTGCCCTTGCGCATGATCTCGTAGATTATCAAACGCTACTGACATACTGACGGTCTCACGTTCACCGATAAGACGGTGCTGAGTGATACTATTATCGACATGCACCAAACCTAACATCGCAAATGGAAATGGCTCTTTGACCATCATATTCATTTGTAGTGCCTGCGACAGTACCGAAAAATAAGTAATAGGCACTTTACCATTGTCAGAAAAACCACAGATTTTACGATAGTCTTTAAGGTTACTCTGATCAATGTGCAAATCTTTTACATAATAAGTCGCTTTTGGTAATTCATCTTTACCTACTTTGGCATTATCACCAATAGGCAATAAACTTTTGATAATATTCGCGTAAGTGGTATGCGCTTTTGGCAACGCATCATAATGTTTATCTGACATAAATCAATCCTAAGTGTGGGGCTTAAGCAAAGTAATTCTAACTCAACTAATGAGCCATTGCGTTTCTCTCACAGCTCTCAGCAAGCTTAATAACTCGACCTCAAACAGCCATTATAATCAACAGTATGGCTGAATACAAAAGTTGTAAACACTGGTTGAGCGTATCGCTGCTGTGTTTTTATCATAAAAAAGCCGCCCTTGGGCAGCTTTTTACCATTGACTGGTGGTTTTTTCGTAAGTATTTGTGATTATACACAGGAAAACCCAATATTATCAATAGCTTATAGGTATTCAGTTATTATTAAGCACCAAGCAAGCTTTGACCGCAAACACGTACGATATTGCCATTTAAGCCGCCAGAGGCAGGAGAGGCTAACCAAGCAATGGTTTCAGCCACATCGATCGGCAGTCCACCTTGACTCATTGAGTTCATCCGGCGACCCGCTTCACGAATGGCAAATGGAATCGCTTCGGTCATTTGAGTTTCGATGAACCCTGGCGCAACCGCATTAATCGTCATACCTTTATTATCGTCTGCCAACTGCTTAGCAGTTGCTTCGACCAATCCAATCACACCCGCTTTAGAGGTAGCATAGTTGGTCTGACCAAGGTTGCCAGCGATACCTGAGATTGACGAGACACAAACGATGCGCGCATCATTCTTTAGGACGTCATTGTCAAGCAAGTAGCGGTTGATCTTAGCGATACTGGCAAGGTTAATATTGATGACCATGTCCCACTTCTGCTCATCCATTTTTGCCAGCGTCTTATCACGGGTCACGCCAGCATTATGAATAATAGCATCAAGGCCACCACGTTTCTTCGCGGCATCGGCAATCTGTGCGCCCGCATCCTCACTGGTGATATCAACCATCAACGTCGAACCACTGATTTCGCTTGCGACTTTTTGTAGGTCAGCTTGCTGCTGCGGCACGTCAAGACAGATCACGTGCGCTCCTTCACGAGCGAGAACGCGAGCCATTGCCTCACCGATCCCACGGCTTGCGCCAGTGACTAGCATGGTTTTGCCACCCAGTGGTTGCGTCCAATCGACCTCTACGGCGGATCCTTGAGCGACACGTACGACCTGACCTGATACATAAGCCGAGCGTGCGGAGGTAAAGAAGCGTAACGTCGAATCAAGATTTGCTTCAGCACCTTCAGCGACATACACCAATTGTGCGGTGATACCACGTTTGAACTCTTTGCCAACAGACTTCACAAACCCTTCAAGCGCACGCTGAGCCAATGCTGTATCGATATCATTAATCTCTTCAGGTGGACGGCCAATGACAATCACACGACCTGACTTGTCCACGCGACGCGCAACGAAATGAAAGAACTCATAAACTTGCTTTAGCTCATCCGCGTTGCTCACATTACTCGCATCAAACAGCAATACTTTAAATTTATCTTCACTACCCGTATTGGCTTTTGCTTCAACGTTTGCATCTGCCAGTGCGTCTTTGATGCTATCACGGCTATTAACGAAGACTTCAGCATGCAAATCAGACAAAATACGGGCTAATGATTCGCCCACCCTTTTATCATCACCAGTGGCTGAGCCAACCAACACACTGCCGCGTACTAGGCGTTTACCACTCTCAAAGCGATCAAGGCTTACTGGCAATGGTAAGCCCAGGTTTTTAGCAACTTTTTTACCAATAGAAGATTGTACAAAACTACCATAGCGATCTGACATAAAACACTCCTGTTCTTGTGAATAAAAATATTGATTGATAGTTATAAAGTGAATATCCTTTTCATAAACACCCCTTTAATGAATATGTGCTAGTAGATAGGACTATCAAGAATGCAGCTATTATAAAGGCTCATTATCACCCTCATTATTAATGATTATGAGTCTTTAGTAAGCAAGCATCAAGCCGTCACAACTATACACACCCCGTGTAAACATGTCCAAAAACCAATGATCTACACGAAAACCGATGAATATGTCAATACCTGTCCATAAAAGGCACAAAACGACTCAGTTACTTTCTCTACATTAAAAAAACTTGCACTTATGATAGAATCAAGCCTAGAAGTTATGGCTCATATAAATATTGATAACAATATATTATCAGATAAGTATTCAAGCCATACCAATAATTAATACTGACCAGTGCACGCATTTAATGTTTACTTAGTTTATAACATACGTTATCTGGCATGCATTAACTGGCTTATTACAGTCATATAATGGCATGGCAAAAGTCAGTATGATAAGACCTTGACATCTTATAGATTGATGAGCTGTCCTATTCTACTTAGCATAGATTTTTAGCATACCCTCGCTTATGGTTGTTTTAAGCGGTATGTGTCTCTAATTTTTATCACACTATTCCCACCCATCACCCCTACTCTTTTTTAAGGATAATTTTATGAGTAACAAAAAAGACAGTCCGATCATTGCTAGTACTGTTGTGAAAAAAAATGCTGCTACTGATAACAAACCCATTAATGTTGAATCTAAAAGCAGCAGCAAAGATAATAATCAAACCTATGACTCAATCGCTGAGCTCAAAGAAGCGACTGACATCGTCGATGAGCGTGTAGCAAACGATAAAACGGATAGCCAAGCTCAGAAAAAAGATAAGCTTAAAAATGATTTGATTGATGAATCTAAAGACGCAAACACAATGGATACTGAAGCGGACTCTAACATTACAAATAAGTCAGTATCGAAAACGAATGAAAAAAGTGAGAAAAAAATGGAAGACAACACCGTTAAAAAATCAACAGCTGCTGCTAAGAGCACTGCCTCTAAAAAAGATACTAACCCTAAAAGCACGGCTACTAAAAAAACCACCAGCGCTGATGCTAAGAAAACTGCCACACGTCCCGCTAAAAAGACCAATAACTCTAAACTGAGTGCAGGTCAGCATCGTGTTGCTATCTTAGGGGCTAACCGTATTCCATTTGCACGCTCAAATGGTCCATATTCTGATGCCAGCAACACTGACATGCTCACTGCTGCGCTTAACGGTCTCGTAGAACGTTATAACCTAGAAGGTGAACGTATGGGTGAAGTGGTCGCAGGTGCGGTACTTAAGCTCAGCCGTGACTTAAACTTAACTCGTGAAGCTGCGCTCAATACTGCCTTAGATCCACACACACCAACTTATGATGTCTCACAAGCTTGTGGTACTGGCTTGCAAGCAACCTTTGCCGCAGCGAATAAAATTGCGCTTGGTATCATTGACTCAGCCATCACTGGCGGGGTTGATACCACGTCAGACGCCCCGATTGCTATTGGTGATGGCCTACGTAAAGTCATGCTAAAACTAGGGGCTGCCAAAAATAACAAACAACGCCTACAAGCATTGACAGGCTTTAATCCAAAAGATTTAATCGAATCACCACAAAACGGCGAACCACGTACAGGTCTATCAATGGGTGATCACCAAGCCATCACTGCCCTTGAATGGAACATCAGCCGTGAAGCGCAAGATGAATTGGCCTTCAATAGTCACAAAAACCTAGCCCGCGCTTATGACGAAGGTTTCTTTGATGACTTGATTTCTCCGTATAAAGGTCTAACACGTGATAACAACTTACGTCCAGACTCTACCATCGAAAAAATGGGCAAACTCAGGCCAGCCTTTGGTAAAAAGAACGCCAATCCAACGATGACTGCGGCCAACTCTACCCCATTAACGGATGGTGCTTCTTGTGTACTACTCGGTACGGATGAGTGGGCAAAAGAGCGTGGACTTAAGCCGCTTGCTTACATCGTGCATCAAGAGACAGCGGCTGTTGACTTCATTGGTAAAGACGGCGACAAAGAAGGCTTACTGATGGCACCAGCTTATGCTGTACCACGTATGCTTGAGCGCGCAGGACTGACTCTACAAGACTT
>JARIEH010000180.1 GCA_029256865.1 Psychrobacter sp. | reverse complement strand
AGTGCGCGATAGACAGCCAGTGAATCGCCTGTATAGTCAGCCGTCAAACGCTGGGCGGGAACCACCTGCATCACGTCCCCTGCTAGGATGTAATCTTTAATTTTATTAACATCACTACAGTATTTTTCTTTACCGGTTTGCGATTTGAACTTTGGTGTCGGCATGATCGGCGCGCTTAAATTTGGCATTTCAGCGAGCTTTTCTTCTATTTTTTCAAGCTCACGGATAGCAGCACCATAGCCATCTTCAGTATGGCAATCTGCATAAACGATGATAGATAAAGTGTTTTCCAGTCTATCAAAGACAATCACGCTCATTGATAGCATCAGCCACATATCAGGCAATGACATGGTATTTGGCGCATCAGATAGCCCAACACTGGGTTCAATAACCCGCACCATATCATAGCCAAAGTAGCCAATTAAACCACCGCTAAAGCTGGGTAAAGACTTAATGTCTGCCGCCGTTGGCATCTTGTATTGAGTCATCAGCTGACGAATATAATCAAAAGGATCGTCAACCGCGTTGATATCAATATGATCCTCTCTTTTGGTCATCATATTGCCATCTGCATATTGTAAAATCAGGTCACTGCCTAGCCCAATCATCGAATATCTTGCCCAGCGTTCACCACCTACTACTGACTCAAACAAATATGCCGAACCACTCAAATCACGCACCTTTGAAAATACTGACACTGGGGTCTGAGCATCCATTAGGCGCTTTTTAATAAGAGGTGCATGGCTAAAGCCTTGGGCTTTAAAGGCTTTGTATTCTTCAAAAGTCATCATAATTAAGGCGTCTCTTAGAACAATGTTGGCATAAGATTTGTAAACAAAAGTATAGGAAGAAAGGCGATAACGATCTTAAACATCTTAAACATTCAACATAATCAATTGAAATATCAATTATGTTTAGATGAATGTTTAGATATTAATAATATTTTATGAGTGGCATGTTAGCAGTTTACGAAATAATGGGATTCAAAAACTGACCAACGTCGCGCCTGCCAGTATAACAAAACTGGCAGGCATAAGCCGATAGCTTCGTTTGAACAGTGAGTCTAAGTTGGGCTGCCCATATTAAACAACCATAGCGCCAGACCGATAATGATAATGGCAATAAATACCCAAATGAACCAACCACCGCTTGGTTTTTTCTCTACGTGCCCAGGGTTAGCAGAGTTGTTTAGCGCCTGATCCAACGCATTATTACCTTTGGTACCAAGGTCTCGAGGCTGTCCTAAATTTGCAGTACCTGAGAACTGCGATGTAGCAGCTTGCTTGGCACGCAACACATCAGGATCCGCTTCTTCTTGTAGCGCTGTTGTCGTTGTTTTATCTTGTTCTAGGCTGACTGTGGGCTGTTGAGTAGTGGCCGTCTCTGTCACTAACTCTTCGCTTATAGCCTCTTCAGTACTCACGTCAGACATCACAGCTTGCTGAGCGCTCACTGCGCTAGGAGGAGCTGAGGTTGGTTCTACTACTGGCGCTGCTTCGACAGGAGTCGTATCGCGCTTATCAGCCAACACTTCTTCAATCCCAGTTTCTTTAACTACTGGTTCTTCAACAGCTGATTTTTCAACAACAGCTTCTTCAATTACAGGTTCTTCAACCATTGGTGTATCCACATGAGTATTGCCGACTGGCTCTGCTTTTACCTCATCTACAATAGGCGTGGTATCCCAACTCTCATCAGTTGGTAGGATTTCTTCTACTACTGTTTTCTTAACCACAGGCTCTGGAGAAACAGGCTCTTGTACCACTGGCTCAGCAACTATAGGAGCAGTAGGTTCGAGCGCTACTTGCGACTCGTCAACCACAACATCAGCTACTTCTGTTGGTTGAGCAGCAGTATCAACTTCTGCAGCAGGTGCTATCTCAGTAGCAGGCTCTACCTCAGGCGTTGTCTCATCTGATACGATAGGCGCTGGCTGCTGAACATTAGTAGCGGCAGTAGGGGTACTTACCAAAAAGCTAAAGCTTGCAAATCCAACTTTGTCATCCACTTTTAGATGCTTGGACTTGTTAGCTTCAATACGTTCATCATTGATAAAAGTACCATTTGATGACTCTAAATCTTTAACGTATAACTCACCATTTAAAACGCTCAATAAGGCATGATTACGCGATACCTGTTTACTGCCCAGCACCACACTATTATCACTGCCTCGGCCGACAGTTAGGCTATCGCTTACGGTTAAAGTTAGGTCGCCAAGTGCTTCTGTTAACGCATTAAGCTGCCAAGTTACTTGTGATGCTACTGCATCTTCTGAATTGTTTATCATGTTATTGCTCCTTATTATTTATAAATATCTTAAGCCATTGTTATCATAATTTCATAAAACACTGTTGCCATACTGCAACTTATCATGTGATTGACTGTTTCGATTTAAGGCCGTATATCAGGTTACCAACACTGTTTAACACTTTTTATCTTAGCAGCTTTACGTTAGCAGTTAAGGCTATTACTA
>JARIEH010000003.1 GCA_029256865.1 Psychrobacter sp. | reverse complement strand
AAGGTCCAATCTGGTTCGACGGTAACTATTCTGAGTTTGAAACTTACCGCAAAAAGACGATGGGTGATGACGCGGGTCCTAAGCGCATGAAGTATAAGAAAATTACCAGCTAGTAGCTTTACTCAGTCAATTTTACTGTTAAGCGGTAAAAGAAATAAGCATTAAAAAAGACCTCTAATTTTATTAGAGGTCTTTTTTAATGCGAGAGATTAGATTATCTAGAGATTAGATTATAAAATGAGATACCCTAACGCTTACGACCAAATTTGCGCTGCTTTTTATTACTGATCTCGGTAATAGCATGGGCAATTTCTTTTTCATCTAGACTGGCGACTTGTTGCAAGATTTGCATCATATCAGGGCTAAGCACATATTTAGCATGACTGGCAATGTCATTGATACGATGATCAAAAGTCAGCACACCCGTTTCTTCGTCTTTTTGTAGATAGCTGAGTCGGATCAGTGCGTTCACAAAGCTGGTAAATAGTGAGCGGTCAAAGAAGTCAGGAATATCATCAGCATACAGCACAGATAAGCGCTGACCGAGCAGATGACATAGATCAACCACCTCATCCTCAGTTAAATTACCAGAGCCTTGCTGTGCGAGTAGAGCAAGCGTCATAAAGTAACGCTCAAGGCTTTGCTCAACAGGGGCTGCCAGTACCTGCAGCTGCTGATAGCAGTTGCTATTAGCGTCAGGGGCACTGAGCATGCCATTCCCTAAATCGACAATTAAGTTGTGCGCGATGAGATTATCAACTTTCTGATCGAGGACATCCATTAAACCGTGTGCGGGATAGTATAAGAACAGCTCGCTTTGTAGGAAAGGATACATCTGGACGACGATGTCATCGAGACGACTGCGTTTGATACGTCCATTGCGTGCAACCAGAGCGGCTAAGAAGGACAATAAAATAAAGACGTGCAAAATGTTATTACGGAAGTAGCTGAGTAATGCGGCTTGCTTACCAGCGACTTGGATAATATCACCTAAGATATGCGGCGTACGCTCGATAAGCTTGAGCTTGATTCCATAATTGATGATTTGTTGCGGATTCATATCGGTAATGACTGTGTCATCAGAGTAAGGCATCTTACGGGCGATACCTTGATATAAGGCAATTTGCTGACGGCAGATATCTTCATCAAGGGCGGCTTTCGGTGCTGATAGCAGTACTAATGATAATAGCGATACGGGATTGATGACCGCGGCTTTATTAATATGCTGCATGATTTTTACACCGATATTATCAACCATCGCATTGGCATTTTCGCTCAATGGGGTATCGGTACGATCAGCAGGTAGGCTATCAGCGGCAACATCGAATTTCTTCATAAATTCGCTAAGATACAGGGGCGTACCAAAGCTTAAGTGTACATTACCAAAGATGCGCTCAATCTTACGACTGACTTTGAGTAACCCAAGTAAAGACTCTGACTCTTTGGGCTTGCCTTTTAGCTCACCAATATAAGTGCCACCTTCCATAATGCGCTCGTAACCAATATAGGTCGGTATAAATACCACTGGTTTGTTAGTGTGGCGTAATTGACTGTGCACTGTCATGGCCAACATACCCATCTTCGGTGGCAACAAGCGCCCTGAACGTGAGCGACCGCCTTCAACAAAGTATTCAATCGGGGTATTGCGAGTAATGAGCGTATGCATATATTCACGTAATACGGCGGTATAAAGCGCATTACCACGAAAGCTGCGACGAATATAGAAGGCCACTGCACCACGCAATAAAGACCCTAAGACAGGCACATCTAAATTATCACCAGCAGCGACATAAGGAATGCTTAGGCCACGCTTATAAATAACATAGGACAGCAAAAGGTAGTCAACATGACTGCGATGACAGGGCACATAAATGATCTCGTGATCGGCGGCAACGTTACGTACACGCTCAAAATGATGGACTTCTACGCCATCATAGAGTTGGGTCCATAACCACGTCAAAAATCTATCAAAGACACGAATAATAGGGTGTGAATAGTCATTGACCATCTCATTGGCATAGCCTCTGGCAAGGTTACGTGCCTCACGGACAGTGATGCCTTTTTCTTGAGCTTCAATCTCTGCGGCATGCTTGATGGCTGGCGAGTAGATGAGCTTATCTACCAAGTTGCGTCGATCTGATAAATCGGGACCAATCATGGTCGTACGCTGCTTATCGAGATAGATATTGAGCTGCTGCTGCAACGCACGTATCAGTTCACGATTGGCATCTGTGGTTGCGACTAGCCTATGGTTAGGTGCTGCTGATAGGGAGGGTAAGTTATCTGAGTTCTCAAAATTTTTAGCGATATCATTATTAGAATCTACTGTGATATCGAAAGGGGTTGGTTCACTTATCTCGTTGTAAAAATCAGCCTGTAGGTTTTTATTAATAAGAGTGCGTAAGTCCTGCGCTGCATGGAATTGTACAAAGGTATCACGACCCATTACGCCGATATTAAATAACTGCTTGGTGATGCTTGGATCTTGCCAGTTATCGGTCATTAATAACTTGAGTAAAGAGTCTTCTTTCTCTGGAGCACGTCCCCACAGGATGGATACGGGTATCAAGCGTATTTTGAGATCAGGGTGTTGCAAACTGGCAGCAACCAGACGTGATAAGCGCGGTGATAATTTACGCTCTTTGGCTTTGGGGTGATGCAAAAAGATAATGGCGGCACTTTCATCAATATCGTGTGCGTGGTCTTTTACATCTACCAAAGCAGGGGGAAGCTGATACTCTTGTGTTTGCAGGTCAATCAGAATACTGTTGGAGCGTGAATAGTCCTGTAGTACATAAAAGGTCAATGTCTGATCATCTGCCTCCAGTACTGGAAGCTCACCTAAGAGCTTGGCTTTTACCGCTACATTCAGTGTCTTTCCTGATATTTTTCGGTATAACTGATTGATCGGAGTGCTGCTATAAGGCGTTGCCACTGAGGTATTGGCAATAGGTGCTTTTTTCGCCTCAGAGAGCACTGATGTCTTGGCTTTTTGTTTTTTTAGGAGTTTGTTTTTTAAGCGAATGGGTATCATAATAAAAAGTCATACTATGTCAATATAATGCGCTTATGATGCCATAAAAGCACGTAAAGCGATATATGGTGTCTGTATCTCTGCTGAATATATTATCAGGCCAATCTTAGACAAGTTTGCCGTTATTTTTTGAATAAAACATCCTAATAGGATGCGGGATTTTTGAGTAATATAAGTCTATGCTAGATTTTTTATCGTATCTTATCTCCTTTATTTATCGAATGTGAGCGCCTATGACTCCTGCCATTAACATTGCCAAACAGCATTGTCTCGATTACAAGTTGCATGAATACACGCATGATAGTAATGCCGCTTCTTTTGGATTAGAAGCTGCTGAAAAGCTAGAGGTTGCCCCTGCCCAAGTTTTTAAGACTTTGGTGGTAGAGACGGATAATGGCAAGCTTGCCGTTGCGATTTTGCCCGTGGATAAGACTTTGAATTTTAAAAAAATGGCGAAAGCGCTCGCTTTTAATAAAGTGCTGGCATGTAAAAAAGTGCAAATGGCAGATCCCAAACAAGTCGAACGCAGTACGGGTTATGTACTGGGCGGCGTCAGTCCGTTGGGACAAAAGAAGCGCCTAGCTACTATAATAGACAGCTCGGCACAATCGCACATGACTATCTATGTCAGTGCTGGGCGTCGTGGGCTGGAAATTGAGCTGCCACCGATGCAATTGGCAGAAACGCTCAGTGCTCGCTTTGCTGATATTGCCGATGGCTGAGTGTCAATGAAAGGTTGCCCCAATTGGTCAATGGTTGATAATGACGGATCATTTGCACTGTTTATCCCAGTCTCGCTGTATGTTTTTTATGCTGAGCTGACTATAAATAACCCACTATTATAAATAACCAAACGTGCTAAGCTTTCTGCTATTAACAAGTTTTTATTTTTATTTCTCATTCATTCCTCACCTTTTTACTTGTCATGTTTTATTCATTATAAGGATATAACTATGCCGCATTTGACCATTCAAGCGACCCCCAATGTTAGTATCGCTCACGAAGAGTCTTTACTTAAAGCTATAAACAAAGCGCTGTGGGACAGTGGTCACTTTGGTAAGCCTACCGATATCAAAGCACGCATACTACCAGTGGATACTTTCTTAGTCGGCGTCGAAGATGATGAGCAGGAGCATGGCTTTATTTACGCGCACCTAAAGCTTATGACAGGGCGTGATATTGTAGCGCGCAATCAATTGGCTGAACTATTGGTGACCACGATAGAAGAGACTTTGGCGGAAGAACAATCAGGACGTGCCGCCTTGCAAATATGTGTCGAAGTGGAAGAGATTAGCGCTGTCTATAAAAAGAAAATGCTTGGCCTTGGCAGCTAAGTCTTGTTAACAGTTGTATTATATTTGCTCGCATAAGGTGTGGCTGGCATATCTAGGTAAAATGACCACTTCAGCAGTATAGCCAGCAGTTCCACCTTGAGTTGCCATCAGATTGCGGGCGATGCGTAGCCGATATTTACCGGATACGGGCAAGCAGCCTTGATAAACAATACCGCCTTTCGTGCCATCCTGTGTCCCATTTGGCAAATGCAGAACACCAACATTGGCAGTCTCAGAGGTATTTGCAAGTGCGGAAATATTAATCAGCGCGTATTGACCACTTGTTGCGCTAAACTGATACCAGTGCGCATTTTGCTTAGGGCTTAATTTGCCAGTGATGGTGGTACTGATATGGCCTTTAGCAAAATGAATGGCCGTGTCGGTGTCATCGCGCGCTTGTGTGTTCGTTACGGCTGCCATGCTGATGAGCATGACAGTCACCAGCTTACTCACTGCCTGCCATCTCATTTTTGTAAGGGTTATAGAGTGATTTTGGTACATGCTGCGCTCCTATAATAAACAAACCTATCGTTTCCAAAAACATGATTCTTTGGTCTCTCTTATGACAACAATATCGTCTTAGAGCATCATTAGCCAATAGTTTTTAATCAACAATTCTTAAATCCAAAACAATAAAAAAGCGCCCAATTTATTGGACGCTTTTTTATTATTCCTGTCTTTTATGTTTTAGGACTATCGTTATGAGCTTAGTCTAAAAAGGAAAAGCTCTCGATAGGCATGTTCATCATACTCTCACTTGGTGCGACCATGGCTTCAGCATGACCTGATGTGCGCGGCAACAGTTTATCAAAGTAGAATTCGGCCGTTTGAATTTTTGCCTCATAAAACTCTGCTGCTTCTACGCCACCTTCCTCGAGTTTTTCATAAGCCACTGCCGCCATACGTGCCCAATGATAACCCATCATCACATAGCCTGAGTACATCAAGAAATCATCTGAGGCTGCTGAGATGATCTCACGGTCTTTACGTGCCATCAGCATCAAGCGCACCGTGAGCGTATTCCACTCTGCACAGAGTTTGGTCAGTGCCCACACAAATTTGCGCATTTCTTTATCAAGTGCGTATTCGCCACACCATCTCATGATGCTTGAAGTATAGTCGCGGATGATTTTGCCTTTTGATTGCAGGATTACTTTACGACCTAATAGGTCAAGCGCCTGTATTCCAGTCGTACCTTCATACATGGTTGCAATGCGAGCATCACGAGCGATCAGCTCCATGCCCCATTCTTTAATATAGCCATGACCACCGTAGACTTGCTGACCATGTTTGGCAGCTTCGATGCCCAATTCAGTTAAGAAGCCTTTTAGAATAGGGGTATAAAAACCAAGTTTGTCATCCCACTTCTCGAACTCTTCATCATCCCCTTTTGCGATCCCTTGGGACATTTTGTCGGCATAGCGGGCAGCATGATAAATCATTGAGCGACCACCTTCAGCAAAGGCTTTTTGCGTCAATAACATGCGACGTACATCAGCATGGTGAATGATGGCATCAGCTACTTTTTCAGGGTCTTTGGTACCTGATAGTGCGCGCATAGAACGGCGCTCTTTGGCATAAGGGAGAGCGTTCTGGAATGACAGCTCAGTATGCGCTAGCCCCTGAATACCTGTACCGAGACGAGCGGTGTTCATAAAGGTGAACATCGCTTTGAGACCGCGGTTTGGATCACCAATCAGATAAGCGGTGGCCTCATCGAAGTTCAGCACACACGTTGCTGATGAGCTGATGCCCATTTTGTGCTCAATAGAGCCACAGCTCACGCCATTGCGCTCACCAACTTCGCCTTCAGCGTTCGGTAAGAATTTTGGTACGATAAATAGTGAGATACCCCGTGTGCCACCTGGTGCATCTGGTAGGCGAGCAAGGACAATATGGACAATGTTTTCTGTTAAGTCATGCTCACCACTTGAGATAAAAATTTTGGTACCACTGAGCTTATAACTACCGTCTTCTTGTGGAATAGCCTTTGACTTAACCTGACCCAAATCCGTACCACACTGTGGTTCGGTGAGACACATGGTACCCGCCCAAGTGCCTTCGACCAATTTATGTAAGTAAGTCTCTTTTTGCTCATCAGTACCGTATTGCATCATGGTGTTGATACAACCTGTTGACAGTCCTGGATACATCGCCCATGGCCAGTTGGCGGTACCGATGATTTCAGCTTTGATCAGGTTCAATGACATTGGTAAGTTCATACCGCCGTATTCTTCAGGGTAGGAAATACCTTGCCAACCGCCTTCTACAAACTGGTCATAAGCTTCTTTAAAGCCTTTCGGCGTGGTCACAACACCATTTTCAAAGTGACAGCCTTCTTCGTCAGCAGGCTGGTAAATAGGAGATAGGACGTTTTCAGCGAAGTCAGCCATACCTTGCAAAATCATATCGACGGTTTCAGGATCAGCATTGTCGCCATTATCCAAATCTTTATAATGGGTTTGAAAGTCAAATACGTCATTTATCAAAAATTTGATGTCACGCAAAGGCGCTTTGTAAGTTAACATAGTCGGTCTCTTTGTTAGATTCGTATCGGCTCGTTGTTTAGCCAAAGTTTACGAAGTAATGAGGATGTTGATGATACTTTTTATTAAGTACTGCTTATTTATTAAGAGAGCAGTTAAGAGCAACTTCATCTATAAAAAGAATCGGAACTTAATATCAGTATAAATGGTATATGCAGACAAATATAGCATACATAACTAAGATTCATGTTTAAACTTATAACACATTACCTATAGTTATATTTAGTAAGCTAAAACTCGTTAGCATCACATCTAGACATCAATTTATATCACTGGGACTAAAATTTATGGCCGTATCAGGGCACATCGTCACGTTAAGACAATGGATTAAGCAGTTGCTTGTTTATATGAAGTACTTAATTCATGGCGAGCTTGAGCACCTGCTAACCGTTAATAAAAGCCGTCGGCCATGGCATATGCCGATCATCGCCGCTATCGCCATTAGTTTTCCGGTATTTGTTGGTGCCTATTTTGGTGCGCTGCCCGCAGGTATCAAAGGGTCCTTGGGGGCGATGGTTATTTTGAATTTACCTTTGGCAGGATCCTTGCCTTATCGTTTGGTCACAGTGATGGCGTGGGGATTTGCGATGACGCTGTGTTTTGCACTAGGGCTTATCGCACAGCAAATTTCGATACTCAGATTGCCTGTGTTTTCATTGATAGCGTTTGGCGTGGTTATATTCGGTCGTTATTATCGTCAGCCGCCGCCAGCTGGGCTGTTTGTGATGATGGCTGGTGCGATTGCGTTATTTATACCTGTGACTCTGGATCAAGTGCTGTCCTCGACAGGACTTGTGATGCTAGGCAGTGGCTTTGCAATGTTTATGGCATCATTATATACGCTGTTTTTATTAGCAACGCGTCCCTCTAAGCCTACGCCAAATTATCAGTATCAGCCTGATACTCTGACGGAGAGTCTCATCGTGGCTGGGTTTGTGAGCTTGGCATTGTTGATCGCTATGATGCTTGAGATGCCTTATCCATACTGGGCAGCGGTCAGCTGTTTTATCATCATTCAGGGCATCCAGATGCGCACGATATGGATCAAACAGCTCCATCGTTTGCTGGGTACGTTAGTTGGGATGGGGCTGGCGGGTTGGATGATGTCTTGGAATCTCTCAATGTGGGGAGTGGCCGTGGCGATACTGCTACTGATGCTCTGTATTGAGGCGTTGGTCGATCGCCATTATGGATTGGCAGTGATATTTGTCACTCCCCTGACCATCTTTATAGCGGAGTACGGCAGCACGGTATCGCTTGCGCAGTTCGGTGTACAGGAAGTCATCCGCGTGCGTATGCTCGATACCACTATCGGCTGTATGGTGGGTCTCAGTGGCGGCTTAGTCATACATTCAGCCAAGCTGCGTGCACCCTTGCAGCGTTTTGAAGAATGGTTACTTATCCGTCTGGCCTAGCTTACGATTATGGTTTTAACGTCTCGGTGGCTTGTGCCACATCGATTGTGTGGCCCGTCCAACGCTCAAAACTCAATGCTGCTTGCCCAATCAGCATGCCGTAGCCATCAGATATCTGCGCAGCGCGCGCCTCGAAGTGCTGCAAAAATGGTAGCGTGCGTCCGTACATCATGTCATAGGCATAATGGCAGTTTAATTCCTCAGCCAGTGGCAAAGTATCGCCTGACAGCCCGATAGAGGTGGCATTAATAATCAGGTCAAATTGTCCTGTTAGCTCAGTGGTGGCGCAGGTCTGAATGTTATGCTTGTCAATGCTATCACTGGCAGCGCTCAGCTCTGCAACCAATGTGTTTGCTTTGTCCAAGGTGCGATTGGCAATGGTCAGCTGCTTGACGCCTGCTTCAATAAGCGGCAAAACCACTCCACGGGCAGCACCACCAGCACCAATGATGGCAACTCGTGCTTGCGTAAGTGGCCAGCCCAAACTGGCTATATGATTGACCAATCCTTGCCCATCCGTATTATCACCGTATAGTGCATCCATAGTAGACGCGCCACTCTGTAGCAGTGTTTTATTTAACATCAGCGTATTGACAGCACCGGCAACTTTGGCATGCTCAGATATGCCACCGCGAGCCACACAGCAGTCATAAGCCACTTGTTTAAAAGGTACGGTCACATTGGCACCGACACCGCCACCATGAAAAAAGGCCTCAATCACTGCGGTGAAACTGGCGACATCATCAGGGCAG
>JARIEH010000119.1 GCA_029256865.1 Psychrobacter sp. | reverse complement strand
AATACCAATGAGTTGAATGCGGGTTACGCCGCTGATGGCTACGCACGTGAGCGTGGGTTTGCCGCCATGGTGACGACCTTTGGTGTAGGGGAGTTATCAGCGATAAATGCCACCGCAGGCTCTTTTGCTGAGTACGCGCCAGTATTGCATGTCGTCGGCGCACCCAGTACGGCTCTGCAAGATTCAAAGCGTCGAATCCATCATACGCTTGGTGATGGCGTGTTTAACCACTTTATAAAAATGGTTGAGCCAGTGACCGTCGCACGTGCGCAGATTACGCCTGATAACGCTGCTTCTGAGATTGATCGTGTCATTCGTTTGGTTCTTAAAAAGCACCGTCCAGGGTATTTACTCTTATCACCAGATGTGGCGAGAATGCCCATTTACCCACCCACTACCAAACTTGACGACAGTCAAGAAGATATTACCAGCCAAGCAGCGCTGGCAGATTTTAAACAAGCGCTGATAGCGTTTTTACCAAACAAAACCACAACTCTTATGGCAGATTTGATGGTGCATCGATTGGGACTACAAAATCAGCTGAAAGCCTTAATTGCTGATACTGATATTCCTTATACGACATTATCATGGGGCAAAACCTTACTTGATGAAAATAGCGATCGTTGGGCTGGCACTTATGCTGGTGTGGCATCGCGTCCAATCGTCAAAGATGCAGTAGAGAACTGCGAATGTCTGATTAAGATTGGTGTGCATTACACGGATACGACGACCGCAGGTTTCAGCCAAGACATCAATGAAGAGGTAGTGGTTGATTTGCATTATGAGCGTGCGTCTATCAGTGGTCAGAACTTTGCACCGATTGCGCTAAAGGATTCTTTACAAGCATTGCATGAAGCCATGACGTCAGGTATTGAAATCATACCAAAGCAGTTCTGCAAAGAGATGCAGCCGCATGAGCAGAAGGGCAAAGATGACGAACCTATTCGTCAAGATGACCTCTGGCATATCATTGCAGAGCACTTAAATCATAATAATTTGGTATTTTCGGATCAAGGTACCGCTTATTTTGGTATCAGTGATGTGCGTCTGCCAGAAGGGGTGACCTCGTATGGACAGCCAATGTGGGGATCAATCGGCTACACTTTACCTGCAAGCTTAGGTGCTGCTATTGCTTCTCCAAACAAGCGCAGTGTGTTGCTGATTGGTGATGGCTCAGCTTTATTGACCATTCAAGAGCTGGCAGTGATGTTAAATGAGCGCATTAATCCTGTGATTGTACTGGTTAATAACGATGGCTATACGGTCGAGCGGGCGATTCATGGTGAAAACCAGCCTTATAACGATATCCCGCCATGCAATTGGCAGGTGATGCCGCAAGCATTTGGCGGTAACGAAGAAAATAGCTTGGTACTTCAAGTAGAAACGGCAGGCCAGTTAAAATCAGCCCTCAAGACAGCCGCAGCTACCACAGATAAAATGGTGTTTTTAGAAGTGATAACGGATAAGCACGATATTCCACCTTTATTGGCTGATATTAGCGCAGCGCTTAAACCAGAAACTGATTAAGTTGGTTGCTAAGGTCCCAATAGTAAAAGTATAGAACCCTATTTAGCATTACTACTAAGTAGGGTTTTTTTGAGAGAATTTGTGTGGTTCAGCAGCGATTTAATGCCTTATATATATTAAGTGTTAACTGATTATTAGGATAAATTAATGAAAAAGAGTGTCATGGTAGGATTGATGGCTTTAATGATAAGTGCCTGTGGTTCAGAGCCTAAGGACACTGAAGCGGTAACGGATGGGGCAGAGCAGTCGCAGCGGTTACAAGCTGAAACTGCACAGACATTTGGTATAACACCTGATGAGTATAGTAAAGAGCTAAATGCTAAACTCACTGGCACTGCCTTAGCAAGCGAGCCCCTAGATACGACAGAGTTATATGAAGATGATGTGACTGATGTTTTTATTAAGGATTATACAAATAAAATCAACCTTGTGGGCGGCGTTAATAAAAATGGTGAGCTTGAAAGTTTAGAATATATTTTGCCTATCAGCGATGATATGACAGAAGTGTTAGAGTCATTGGTACTGCTCACTTCTAAATCAGCGAGTATACTAGATCCTACTGTCTCAGAAAAAACAGCGCTTGAAACGCTGAAGAATATGCTAGATAAAATAACCTCGGCTTATTTTGACACCAAAGATCATCAACGAGAAGTTATAAACCTAGGTAACAGTACTTACTTGAGTACCATTTCTGAAATGGGATTACGCTTTACCATTGAACCTGCTGAAGATAAGTGATTGGTGAGGTAAGTGGGGTCTTAAAACTAACCTTATTAGATATGCATAGATATCAGTGTCAAAATCTGTGTGGTCTAATTCAGAATTGGATGTCATCATTTGAGTTTAAAGCGGTATGTTATGATGGTTTTAACGTGTCATATGGCTAATGGAATCAGCCTTTTATCTATTTAGCTAGAGCGTTATCTATAGCCAGATCAGATCAGTAGGATACTATTAATTAATAAAAAGGAATTTGCATGTCTAACTATACCGATTTAAATTACAACTATATCGATGGTGAGTGGCGTGATTGCCGATCAAGCCATGAAATCGTAACCAATAATCCATTCACTGGAGAAGCGATTGCAACCTTCAAAGCAGCCAGCTTAGACGATCTCAACGAATCTTATGAAGCGCTCGAAAAAGCACAACAACAGTGGCGTGAGACCAACCCTTATGCCATGAATCAAATTATTGAGCAAGCGGCGCAAGTAATGATCAATCGCCGTGCAGAGCTCATTGATTTATTGGTGCGAGAGTCTGGTTCTACCGTGATTAAAGCTAATGTCGAAGTCGATGCCTGTATTGGCGTG
>JARIEH010000012.1 GCA_029256865.1 Psychrobacter sp. | reverse complement strand
TTGATATCACCATCACTGAGCGTACAGAGCTTGCCATGATAGCCGTCCAAGGCCCACATGCCGTCGCTAAGTTGACTCAGGTGAAGCCTAGTTGGTCGGACACTATCGCTGCGCTCAAGCCTTTCGTCGGTGCTGATCTGACTGATCTCGAAGGGCTACATTGGTTCGTCGCGCGTACTGGCTACACTGGCGAAGACGGCGTCGAGGTTATCATGCCTGCTGAAGATGCGGCTGCTTTCTTTAAGCAACTAAAAGCGGCTGGCATCAAGCCTGCTGGACTTGGCGCACGTGACACCCTACGTATGGAAGCAGGTATGAACCTGTATGGCCATGATATGGATGAGAGCGTCAGCCCTTATGAGTGCAACATGGGCTGGACATTGGCATTAAAGGACGAGCGTGATTTCATTGGTCGTGAAGCATTGGTTAGTAAGCGCAAACAAGCAAAAGAAGACAATACGGCCATGAAGCAAGTCGGCCTATTGCTGACCACTCGTGGCGTATTACGTGAAGGCATGGAAGTGACTATCAATCAGGGCACAGATAATGAGCAAAAAGGCATTATTACTAGTGGTACGTTCTCCCCTAGCTTAAAATACTCTATCGCTATCGCTCGTGTGCCTGCTAGCCTATCAGATGACGATAATGTAAAAATTGACTTGCGCGGTAAAGGTAAGTTCGTTGATGTGCGCGTCCTTAAGCTGCCTTTCGTCCGTAATGGCAAGCAGCAGTTTGAGTAACGTTAAGGTTGAGTGATTTTAGTATTGACTACCTGTAACGAATACTGTTTTATGATGGGTTAATCGAGACTTTCGATGTCGACTTATGGCAACTTTGGTTAACCCTAGCCTATCATTGGCATTTGTGATTTTTTATCCTCAAAGGAGTACTTCATGAGCAATATCCCATCAGAACTAAAATATATCGCTAGCCACGAATGGCTACGCTTAGAAGACGACGGTACTATTACCGTTGGTATCACTGACCATGCTCAAGACTTATTGGGTGATGTGGTTTATGTTGAGCTACCAGAAGTTGGTGACACTATCGTAGTCGATGATGAAATTTCAGTGGTAGAGTCTGTAAAAGCCGCCTCTGACGTTTATGCTCCTCTCTCAGGTGAAGTCGTTGCGGTTAACGAAAGCCTTGAAGATGACCCTGAAATCATCAACTCAGACCCATATGGTGAAGGTTGGTTCTTTAGAATAAAGCCTGACAACATGGCTGACTACGAAGCACTATTGACTGCTGAAGAGTATCAAAGCGAGCTATAATTTTAAAAGCATTAACGCTAATAAGTAATATCGTTTATTAAAAATAACTGCAGATATTAGCATCCGCTAATGTCTGCTTATATTTACGAGCAATAACCTCATTCAAAAACCTGACTCACTGTCGCATCACTCTATTCATACCACGCTGCCACTGCCTGTTCTTATTACCTTTTACATTAATGACTGCTAGGCCTCGGAGTCGTATATGAATCAAGCAAATATTAATGCCAACTCTACAGATACGATCAATATGCACAGCGCCGATAAACATAGTACTTATAAACAAAGTACCAATATGAGCAATAAAAAATGAGTAAGGATAAAGTAGATAACATAGCAACGCCTGATCATACACCGCAGCTGCAAGCGTTTCGTGAAGTCGTAGAATCGCGCCGCTCAGTGCGCCGATTCACTGATACGCCTATTCCTGATGATGTGCTTGCGGAATGCTTGCGACTGGCCATGCTAGCGCCGAACTCTAGCAATCTGCAGCCATGGGAGTTTTATGTGATTGATAGCACGGACAGCCGCAAACGCGCTATCAAAAATTGTATGAACCAAAACGCTGCAAAAACCTCGGCGCGCTTAATCGCTGTGGTGGCACGTACGGATAATTGGCATGAGAATGCCAAGCAAGTTTTACGTGAATATCCAATCAATCCTGTACCCAAAAAAGTCAAAGACTACTACACTAAGGTCATCACATTGGACTTTTTGCGCGGGCCTGTTAATGCAGTGTCCGCCGCCAAATGGGGTGCTATTCAAGTGATTAGACGCGCTAAAGGACCGATTAAGTCCCCTTACTATACTTTTGATGATGTCAAAAACTGGGCGACTAACAATACCGCACTTGCCGCTGAAAACTTAATGCTAGCTCTGCGAGCACATGGTTTTGATAGCTGTCCAATGGGCGGCTTTGATGAGCCAGCAATGAAGAAACTGCTTGGCCTCGGCGATGACCATCATGTGATGATGATGATTGGCGCGGGCGAACGTGCGGACGACGGTATTTATAACCCTCAGTTTCGCTTTGAGCAAGATCAATTTGTTTATTACGTTTAGATTTATCTTATTGATATAGCTGTACCTTTTTAAAAACTGTCTTTTATTAGACTGCTTTATAAATTTGTTCTCACCATACTTTTTTTCATCGACTCTATTAAGGAATGTCATGACTATCTCTCAAAACCCGACGCTCGACACCTTTGAAGGTTTATTTAACGAAGCGGAGTTCGTCTATCGTCATCTAGGCTCTAACGATGCCAAACAAGCTGCCTTGCTAAGTGCCATCGGTTATAAAGACATGGACAGCTTTATTGACCATACTGTCCCTGATGCAGTACGTATGCATAAAGATCTGAATTTGCCTTTGGCGATGAGTGAGCATGGCGCACTCGCTAGACTACGTGCGATGGCGGATAACATCACCGTCAATAAAAGCTATATCGGCCAAGGCTACTCGCCTGTACGTATGCCCGCTGTTATTCAGCGCAACGTCCTAGAAAATCCAGGTTGGTATACAGCTTATACCCCTTATCAAGCTGAGATTGCTCAAGGCCGTCTTGAAGCACTATTGAACTTCCAACAAGTTTGTATCGATCTGACAGGCCTCGAGCTTGCTGGTGCTTCACTACTGGACGAAGCAACAGCAGCCGCTGAAGC
>JARIEH010000039.1 GCA_029256865.1 Psychrobacter sp. | reverse complement strand
AATAATAAGGCATGGAGATAAGCGCTCATACTGACTATAGTGAATTTACTATTGGCTATAATATTACTAACCCTACTGTGAAAAACCGTGTTATGAAAAAAAATACTTCTAAAATAACAAATTGGCTGCAGCCTTTGCTACAGGCATGGCGGATAGCGAACACCTCTAATGTTTGGGCGCATTGCGCAAGCGTAGGGTATTTTGGTTTCTTATCTATTTTTCCCGTAATGGCGGTGTTTGTGCTGCTTTATGGTCTCGCTTTTTCACCTGCTGAAATGCAAGAACAAATTTCACTCTTACGTCCGTTCATACCTGAGAATGTCTATCAAGTACTTGGTGGACGCTTAAATGATCTCGCATCTAACACCACCTCACGCTTAACTTTTAGCCTCTTACTCTCGAGTGTATTAGCCCTTTATGCCGGCTCAAAAGGCATCAAATCTCTCATCATTCTGATAAACCTTGCTTTTGGTATCACCCAAGAGCGCGGCTTTATACAAGGTACGATTCGAGCGCTTGGTTTAACCTTTGCAGCCTTGGTGGTGTTGATTATAGCGATATCCTCTATTGCGATTATTCCACTAATGGCGTCATACTTTCCTTTTCCGCAGATCGCCAAAACGATTGCGCTGTGGAGCAGATGGCCTATATTGGCGGGCATTATATTCTTGAGTTTTTTAGGACTATATCGTCTTGCACCCAATCTTAACGCTATGCCCCTAAAAAAGCTGGTGCCAGGCGCTACCCTTGCGAGCGTTTTATGGATTTTATTGTCTGTGCTATTTTCGATTTATGTACAAAACTTCAATAACTATAGCGCTGAATTTGGTGCGCTTTCAGCCGCTGTTGTCATTATGCTCTGGCTATATTATTCAGCGTTTATCGTGGCTTTGGGCGCTATTTTTAACTATGAGAGCATAGAAGAGTCCAAGCCTTATGCGGTTCGGGTGTACTAATCAACTCATACCCCTCTCATCTATCGACATGCATGCCTTTACACTAAGACCTCCATTCTCAACTTTACAGCTTTAGGGATCTCACTGTCATGACTGAATTTTCAAACGAATCAGACGACTCACGCAAATCAGCTGATTCCACTGAGTCAACACTGTCTCATGATAATCAGCCGTCAGTCGATCCTGTAGAAGACACGCTTGATAAGGAACAAAAAAAGGCAACGCCTCCTTATCATCGTGATAATCCTAAATCTGATAAATCAGCCATGATAAAAAAGGCAGTTCTTGCTGCCTTGGTTATTGCGGTACTTGGTGTCATCGCTTATGGGCTTTTCAAAAGTAATCAGCATAGCCAGCCAGAAATGATTACCTTGCAAGGACAGATGCAAATGCAGCAAACATCCATCGCGGCAAAAGTGCCTGGACGTATCGCGCAAATCATGGTCACTGAAGGGGATAGTGTGGAGATTGGTCAGCAGCTGATTGAAATGGACTCGCCTGAAATCAATGCTAAGATCAATCAGGCCCGTGCTGGTAAGCAAATGGCGCAAAGCCAATTGGATAAAGCTGAAAGTGGGGCTCGCCCGCAGGAAATTGCCCAAGCAAAAGCAGCTTGGCAAGCCAATAAAGCGGCTTCTGACTTGGCTGCCAATACTTATGAGCGTGTCAACCGCCTTTATCAAGAAGGTCTCATGGCTCGGCAGAAGCGCGATGAAGCTTATGCTCAATACCTTGCCACTCAAGACCAGACCGAAGCAGCGCGCTTACAGTATGATCTGGCGTTAGAAGGTGCGCGCAGTGAAGATAAATCAGCAGCGAGTGCACAAGTGGCGCAAGTCGATGCTCAGCTTGAAGAGGCACTGGTTGCCAAAGAAGAAGCCAATTTAAAAAGCCCAATTACGGGTATTGTGGACAATGTCATTGTCAGCGCAGGTGAAGTGATCGGTCAAGGTGTACCGATACTGACTTTGGTCAATCCAGACGATCAATGGGTCGTGTTAAACGTCACCGAAAACCACTTAAATCATTTTGCTATTGGTCAACGATTTACTGGTACCATTCCAGCACTTTCTTCTGCGGATCAGCCTTTTACCAAAGATTTTACCGTTTACGCAACTTCAACTTTGTCTGACTTTGCCACCTGGCGACCGACCAATAATGATGATGGCTTCGACGTACGCACCTTTGAAATCAAAGCAAGACCTACAAACCCAGACCGTCGTATTCGTTCAGGTATGAGCCTCATCGTACGGATTGACCCAACCACTGTCATTCAGGCTCAAGAGTAAACCATGCACTTGCTAGAAGCCTTTTTACGCAGTGCTGCTTATGAGCGGCGGTTCTTAGCCAAAAACCAGTGGGATTTGGCAATGGTATTGTGGATACCTCTAGCCACTGTATTGCTCGTTTGGTGGATATTTTCTCAGACCCAAATCAGTGATTTGCCTATTGGCGTCGTTGATCAAGACAATGGCCCTATCGCCAATACTCTGGTGCGCTATTTAGAAGCCAGTCCTGAGCTAACCGTTCATCAACATTATCACTCGCCAGCTGACGTCGAAGCGGCTATCTTACAACGGGAAGTTTATGCTGTTGTTATCATTCCTGAGGACTTTTCCCGCAATATCTCATCTAGTAAACCGGCACCTGTCGTTCTGCAAGTGAACGCCCAGTATGGTACTCATTCAGGCATCATTCAGACCAGTGTACAAGCGGTCGTCGGTACATTATCAGCAGGCGTTGAGATACAACGTCTGGTCAAGCAAGG
>JARIEH010000181.1 GCA_029256865.1 Psychrobacter sp. | reverse complement strand
CTGCTGGACGGGCGATGCCCCCAAGCGACTTGACCACGGCTCCGATGATTTGCTGCTCAAGACGAAAGCGGTTTTCGGTGGTTGCGACTTGTTCATGATCTTTGAGCACACAAAAAGCAATGGGCAACTCACCTTTTAGCTCATCTGCAATACCAACCACCGCACATTCTATGATCTCAGGATGCGTGCTAATCGCCTCCTCAATCTCTTGTGTGCCTATTCTATGCCCTGCCACATTAATCACATCATCAGTGCGACCTAAGATATGGAAGTAGCCATCCTCATCAACGACAGCATAATCTGAGGTGGAGTATTGCTTGCCATCAAACAAGTTAAAATAGCTGCTGATAAAACGCTCATCATTACGCCATACAGTGGTTAAACAACCTGGTGGCAACGGCGCAGCAATAGCTAGTAACCCCTTCTCTCCAGCGGCACAAGGCTCGCCTGTTTCTTCATTAATGACGTGCGCATCATAGCCATACATTGGATAACCAGGAGAGCCTTGCTTGTGCGGTTTGTGATTGAATTTTGGCGTATGGCTTAAGATAGGCCAGCCCGATTCTGTTTGCCAATAGTGATCTAAGATGGGCACGCCCAAATGCTCAGTCAGCCAGCTGGCAGTCGATTCATCAAGCGGCTCGCCTGCCAAAAAGAAAGACTTGAGACTTGAGACATCATAGCGGGTCATCCACGTCTCGTCTTGCTTTTTGAGCATGCGCACGCCAGTTGGTGCGGTGAACAATATATTTACTTTATTGGCCTCAACAATTCGCCACCAAATACCCGGATTGGGACGATGTGGGAGACCTTCATACATGACACTGGTCATACCCGCTAGCAGCGGTGCATAAATAGTATAGGAATGTCCTGCTGCCCAGCCCACATCTGATATAGTCCAAAAAGTCTCACCTGCTTTGCCATCATGAATATAGTCTATTGATGTCGTAAGCGCCACCGCATGACCGCCCGTATCGCGTTGCACGCCTTTTGGGGTGCCAGTGGTGCCAGAGGTATAAAGCAAATACGAAGGTTCGTTAGACTCAAGCCAGACAGGATCTACGATAGCGTTGGCATCGCAGCTGATACGACGCTCAGTGGCATAATCGACATCTATTAGTTGTGATTCAAAAGGCAAGATCCCACGGTTAACGACCAATACGTGTTCAGGCTTATGATTGGCTTGCTCAACCCCTTGATTGATAAGGCTTTTATAGTTGATGATTATGCCACCACGCAAACCTGCATCAACGGTGATGAGCATTTTTGCCTCAGCATCATCCATACGAATGGCCAGATTGTGCGCAGCAAACCCCCCAAAAACCACTGAGTGTATCGCGCCAATACGGGTACATGCCAGCATGGCATAGGCCGCTTCCAAAATCATCGGCATATAAATAATAACCCGATCACCCTTGACAATACCATGACGCTGCAAGACATCTGCAAATTAATTTACCTATTTATAAAGGTCATTATAAGTCAAGCGACGCTTGGTATAGTCAGTATAAAACTCAACGGTATTGCCCAAGTCACCAAAAGCATCAACAATGGCAGGAAAGGTTTCAATCAACTCTTGATTAATCTCAGACGATAGCCAAATAAAAGCATCCTGCTCAGCGCGATCAGACAGGTGACGATCAACGCAGTTATAACACACATTGGTCTCACCACCGACGAACCATCTGGCAAAAGGCAAATTGCTGTCATCTAGGATTTGCTCGGGCTGTTTGTGCCAATAAATGCGCTGGGCTTGCTCGGCCCAGAATTGCTCACGATTATCAATAGAGGATTGATAGATCTCAGCAAAAGTAGTTGCTTGCGTAGCAGTTGATGAGTCTTGAGGTATTTTATCAGAAGGTTTTTTTATGGCTTGCTCGCTCATAGTGGCTATCCTTAGCGTAAACGAAAGATGATGTAATACTATTTTTATGAATAATATCGTAATAAGGCGCTGGCTATCCGTGCCGAAATCAAAAAACCGATACGCCATGTATCGGTTTAATGCATATCTGTTTAAAATGTAGCAGAGCTATTGATAAAGGTCAACTGTTAAGCGCATAAACTACTCTAGATAAGTGCACTTTTAAATCTTCGTCTGCTTACCATACATCTCACGCATCACCTTTTTATCGTGCTTACCGACAGAAGTCTTCGGTAACTCATCCACGAACTTAAAATCACTGGGTACGCCGTATCTAGGGATCATACCTTTACGGACTGCCTGCTCCGCAATTGCAATGATGTCATCAG
>JARIEH010000260.1 GCA_029256865.1 Psychrobacter sp. | reverse complement strand
TATCAGCTAAAGAAAACTCAGTGCTTCAAAAAAATTATTTAATAAAAAAAGCGCATCAGAGTTAACGGATGCGCTTTTATTAAATTTAGACAGTTTTTGTTTTTTAAAAAGTTATGGGTTTGTATTTCTATTTTGGTTCTGAATATTTTGATTTTGATTCATATTCCTGTGACCGCCTTTGTGCATACGATTACCTTGACTTTGATTCATCATGTGGCCACCTTGATTCATACGACTTCCTTGACCTTGATTCATCATGTGACCACCTTGCCCCCTACGTTGAGACTGTATTCGTGCAAGTTTCTGACGCTGCTCTGGGGTCAATATTTGCATCATTTCATTGTGGTTCTGCCTATGATTACCACGATTATTCTCCCTAATAGCTTGCATCTGTGCTTGCTGATTGGCCGTTAAGTTAAGCTCAGATGCCATGTTAGATATCATGTTTTGTGGCATGTTTGTTTGGTTGGACGGTTGCAGGTTCATATTATGCTGTGGGGTAGGGTTCGTCATTGCTCCACCCTGAGCGCAAGCAGCGATAGTAAATAAACTGGAGACAGCAATTACTGATGTCATTAATAATTTTTTCATGATGTTTTCCTTATATCGTGCATTACTTTATTTATTATTATTATAAAAATATATTTTATATTACGAAAGGTAAGTGGATACTTACAAGTCATTCTAATAATGGTTATGCCAAAACAACCTCACTCCCTCTAGTATAGGAGGTATATAAGTTACCAGTGTATGAGAGTTATGAAGAAGGGTAACTATAGTCACTCAATTGTATGTAGTGAGCCTTTTTAGTAAAACCTTGTTAAGAATAAGGGTTTAATAAATTTTAATAATACCAATACTGGCAACTGCTTAAAATTAAGTCACGATTTCATTATTAATGGCTTTTGCCCAACGCCTGCTTTTATTTTTACAGCGTATACATAACTCATCAGCGCGCGTGAGACGATCGACGTTGCCACAATACATACAGGCATAGTGAAAGCTCGGCTCTACTTGCGTGACGGCTTTATAGGGTTTGGGGAACAGCGGCAGGCCATAACGGGTGTCATCTGGAGGGTACAACACCAAGCTAAAGTTACCGTCAGTTTCAAGTAGACCAATGCGCACTTGACCCAAATGCTCAACCCCTTGCCTGCGCATCTCAGAGAAGAACTCATCATGCGACATCTTGCCTTGCTTGATTTTTTCCAGTACCAACAGACCGTTTTCCACGATATAGACAGGCTTGCCTTCTAACAGGTATTCAAAAGGCTGGTACTTCATCATAAACCAGGTAGACAAGCGGTACATACCAATCACCACGCTCATGATAATCACGGCTTGGATAATCGGTAAGTCCTCGGTAAACATAGGGTCACCAGCGATAGAGCCTAGCGATAAAATAATGGTCAGCTCAAAGATAGACAGCTGACGTACCCCGCGCTTACCCGTAAAGCGCAAAAACATAATGATAAGGCCAAACATAATCGCTGCGCGTAGAGCGACCTCAACGGCAAATGTCCAAGTGGTGTCGTGAATAAAAATACCTGCCCAATCCATGCCTGACTTCCTTTTTAAAACTCTAAACATCTATATTGGTTAGTTTTTATTAATTAATAGCCACTATAATTGAACGTTGAGTCAATCGCATCTGCCATACTCCTGAACTTGCTATGATTTTTTGATATTAATGACTGATTAGCTGGGCAATAAATGGTGAGTTGCCTGTCTGATATGTCATCATTGCTCAACTGATTTTCTTCGTGCTGCTCGATGACTTTCTCTACTACTGGATGCATGGCTACATGCATGAGAATAAGTGGTTGCTAAAACACATCCACAGCGTACATCATCGCATTCATAATACTTGCGCCATTAATGGTAATTACATGCATTGGGTCGAATATTCGCCCACAGCGCCGCTGACATTGGTCGGGCCAATCCTGATAGGCGCTCATATCTACGTCGTCTGGCTATGGGTGATTTTGCGTCAGATCGAAGGCGCTGATGGTCACATTTGTTATGATATTCCGTGGAATCCAGTGCATCTATTACCCGTTTATGAAGGGCCAGCGTATCACGACTTTCACCATGCCAACTTCAAGGGCAATTACGCTGGATTTTTGCCTTATCTAGACAAATATATGGGCAAAACGCACATACCCGCTTATCTCAATTATCTTAAAGAAAAAAAGAAGGGTTTGACGCCAATAGAGATTGAAGAGGGTGCACTAGAGGCGAAACGGCAAGCCAAGCTACTAAAGCGGCAGACGAGAGGTTAAAAAGGAATGTTTCGGACAGCACTATCTAATTAGTGGAGACTAAAAGCATTACTGTTAAAGGGTTTAAGATGTGTATAGGAGAGTCTAGGAAAACTAAGGCGCTTTTTTGAATAGCTAAGATTGGCGGTGAAGGAGGGATTCGAACCCTCGATACGCTATGAACGTATACACACTTTCCAGGCGTGCGGTTTCAGCCACTCACCCACTTCACCGATTTTTGACTGGCTAAGTATAGCGGATAAGATTTGAAATGTCACGGTTTGCGCCTTATCTTTCTTTATTGGTGAACGCCTGCTAGGATAGCGTCTTCGTATTGGCAATCATAAATGGTAAGAAACCGCATGGTAAGTTTGATTGGGCTCATATATAGCCTGAAAAGTCGCATAATAATGACAATAGTAATGGTCATGTTGGGTATATTGAGCATATCATCGGTGTATGCTGATGACTTTACTCAGTGCAACCAGTCTTTTTATGCGGGTATATATCCTGAATTTATTAATGATAAGCTCAACACCAATACCCATCCGCTGTGCTTTGATGGTTTTGCGGTTATGTATTCGGGTGTTTCGCGTACACCGCTATGGTCAGCGGAGCATTTGACACGCAAGCGCTTACAGCAGGCGAAGACAATCGACCGTGAGGACAGCTTTCATGAAGAGAGTCGCCTACCAACCTCAGTACGAGCCAAACTATCAGACTATTCAGGCTCTGGCTATGATCGCGGGCATTTGGCACCGAATGGAGATATGGCCAATCGTAGCCAGCAGTATGACAGTTTTAGTCTGGCCAATATTGCCCCACAGTCTCCGCGTAATAACCGCTATATTTGGCGTAATATTGAGTCTGCAACCCGTTACCTGACTCAGCAATATGGTGAGGTATATACGGTAACAGGGGTTGCTTTCACCAATAAAAAAACCAAACAGTTAGCAGGACGTGTGCTAGTGCCAAGTCATTTCTTTAAGGCAGTTTATATACCAGCGATTAATCAAGCAGGTGTGTATTACGCGCCAAATGACGAGTCTGAGCGGATAGAAATCATTAGTATTGAAGCATTAGCCGCCGAAATTGGCATTGATGTTCTTCCTGTGCTTGATCAGCAAATCAAGACAGAAGCTTTAGCATTACCCTTAAAAGCAGGTGAAGATATACAAGCATCAAAGTCTGCAAGTGATGAGCCAGTATGGCTACTATTCATATGGGCCATAGTTGAATGGTTAATGGAACAATTGCAAGCCAGAAACGCATAGTTTCGTCAATATAGAGGAGAATACAATGATTGATCCATTTGAGAATAATCATCAAAGTATGCAAATCGGTGAGTTGGTTATAGAGAACCAAGAAGATAAAGTGATTATCTATGGAGATATTGATCTATATCGTGATGCATCAGGGTATGAGAAAGCAAAACAGCTGCATGAATTGACCAGTAAGATAATACAAGCTTTTGAAAAATCTGATGAAAATATGAAAAAAACAATTTCGTCAAAAGAAAAGAATGACCAATCAGATGAAATTATAGACAATCCCTTCATGTAACTATTTGATATAGTAATAAATAGTAGAGATGTTTAGCTATAAAGAAATTACTAGGCAAAGCAAAAATTTTGTCTATAATGGATAAATCAATGAAATTGCTTGTGTAATTTAAATGATCAATAACCATTGATAATTGACAAGCGATGGCATAATAAAAGTACAAAACTATCGTGTTTTGATAAATCATTGTAAGAAAGGAGTCTATCTATGAAATTATTTACAAACTCTATGTTAGCAGTTGTTGGTATCAGCATGGCTACTATGGCATTCGCTGCTGATCCTTTAGCCAATACGACCTGGCAGACCTTTGATGATGGCCAGCCTAAAGGTGTGGTAAAAATTACTGAGTCGAATGGTGTCTTGACTGGTAAGCTCATTAGCACTGTCTCAGAAAAAGGCAAGAAGCACGTTGGTATGACCGTTATTTCAGGTCTAAAAGCTGACGGTGGTGGTAAATATAGCGGGGGTAATATTACCGACCCTGAGAAGAACAAAACCTATCGTCTGACGGCAAATTTAAGCGGTAATACCCTTGATCTGAAAGGTCACTTGGGTCCATTCTCACGCAGTCAAACGTGGAAAAAGAAGTAACTTTATTGTCAGTTAATTATTAAGCATCAATTTTGAAACATCGATTTCTAAGCTAAAAAAACCCCTACCTTACTATTAAGTGAGGTGGGGGTTGTTTGTCTACTATTAAAATAACTTTGCATAGCATCTAAATTGCATCAGGACCTGTTTCACCAGTACGAATACGAATGACTTGCTCAAGTGAGGTGACAAAAATCTTACCATCGCCAATTTTACCGGTGCTAGCGATACGAGTGATCGCTTCAATCGCAGGCTCAACCATCTCATCAACGACGGCGACTTCGATTTTAACTTTAGGCAAAAAGTCCACTACATATTCAGCACCACGATACAGCTCAGTATGTCCTTTTTGACGACCAAACCCTTTAACTTCAGTGACAGTAACTCCTTTAACGCCAATATCAGATAATGCTTCACGCACGTCATCGAGCTTAAATGGTTTGAGAATCGCAGTGACTAGTTTCATAAGAAACTTCCTTATTTAAATGATGTCGCAGGTTATCGCAGACTTTTAGTGCCTCAAACCTTTACCCTGCTTACCATAAGTTATTAAATAACTGTAGCAAGTATTCTCAAGGGAGACAGTCTCTTGGGCTTGTTTATGTTTTAAATAACCACTATCACGAGCACATAAGGCGAGAATAATGCACTCAAACTTTAATAAATATAAAGCTATTACAGAACAAGTGCAGTGGAGCTGCCTGCAACGTTAGATTCAATTAGGGCATTATTATAACCAACTTTTTCGTCTTACGGGTAAGCTATCCTGTGATG
>JARIEH010000138.1 GCA_029256865.1 Psychrobacter sp. | reverse complement strand
ACAGCATAAATAAAGAGTGTCGATAATTAACAGATACAGTAAAGGACGCTCAGGCGTCCTTTACTGTATCTGTTAATATGCGTATCTTATCTATTAATAGATAGAAGCTTAAAACGCTGGTTGCCGCTTAGGGATAGCGTTTAAAAACTCATTGCGTGCTTGATTGTCATGGACATATTCACCTAACATTGCGGTACTACGGGTGGTTGAGTGCTGCTTGCTGACACCGCGCATCATCATGCACATATGCGCAGCATCCATGATGACAGCGACGCCGCGACAGCCTGTCACATCCATAATCGCTTGTGCCACTTGCTCGCTCAAGTTTTCTTGGATTTGTAGACGACGGGCAAACATATCGACGATACGGGCAAACTTGGATAAGCCCAGTACTTGCCCATTGGGCAAATAGCCAATGTGAGCAATGCCATGAAACGGTAGCATGTGGTGCTCACACAGTGAATAAAACTCGATGTTTTGTACCAAGACCAATTCACGGTTAGTCGATGGAAATACCGCCTCATTGACGACTTCATCCAAGTTTTGATGATAGCCTTGAGTTAGATGCCCAAAGGCTTTTGCCGCCCGCATAGGCGTATCTACGAGACCAGGACGCGCCAAGTCTTCGCCAGTTGAGGCTATCAGCTGACGATAAGACTCGATAGTTTCTTGATAATCTGATGTTGTTATTGGGGTATTACTCATAAGTTTGGCAGCCATCCAAAATGTGGGTATAGCTTAACGCTAAATCCTCAGTTATAAACAAAAGTTATATAGGATTTTAGCAAAAATGTGCAAGCTGGGAAGGGCTGTGATTATACTTGAAATTTACTCAGTTTAATACTGCTAAGCCTAATGTTGAATATTTAGCATAGTGCTAGAACTGTCCTAAAAACGCTTTAAAATGGTATTAGTTTACGACTGTTTACTTAATTTGATTCGTGTATAATAAACCATCTGATTATTTTGCTGCCATTGAGCAGTGTTTACTTATCATCTCGAATGTATTTCGCATGCATCCGATCGGTCAACAAGGAAATATTATGCTACTGCAAGGACAACGCTTTGTCGTCACCGGCATCGCCAGCAAACTCTCTATCGCATGGGCCATTGCCGAAGCGCTGCATCGCGAAGGAGCATCTTTAATCCTAACGTATCCAAATGATAAAATTAAAAAGCGCGTCGATATGGCAGCTGAGCAGTTTGATGCGGATCTTGTGCTTGAATGCGACGTCGCATCTGATGATTCTATCGCTGCTTGCTTTGAGCAAGTCAGTAAGCATTGGGGTGATGGTATCGATGGTGTTGTACATGCGATTGGTTTTGCACCGATGGATCAGCTTGATGGTGACTTTACCAGTGCGACGACCCGCGAAGGCAGTCACATTGCCCATGATATCTCTAGCTATAGCTTTGTGGCATTGGCCAAAGCAGCGCGCGAGCTGCTTGCTATGCGTCATGGTTCTATGCTGACGTTGACTTATGAAGGCAGTATTTCAGTATTGCCCAACTATAATGTCATGGGCATGGCCAAAGCCAGCTTAGAAGCCAGCGTGCGTTATTTAGCGACCTCATTGGGCGGCGAAGGTATTCGTGTGAATGCCATTTCAGCTGGTCCTATCCGTACGCTTGCCGCAAGTGGTATTAAATCATTCCGTAAAATGCTGGATATCAGCGAAAAAATAGCACCCCTACAGCGCAATATCACCCAGACAGAAGTAGGTAATGCAGCATTGTTCTTATTATCACCATGGGCTTCTGGTATTACTGGTGAGATTATGTTCGTTGATGCCGGTTTCAATACGGTCGCTATTAGTGAGCAGTTAATGATGCTTGATGAATCAAAGTAATAATGTGCCATTATAGGTTCTGATTATAAATAGCATGACTTGAAAGATAACGAAGACAGCCAAAAGGCTGTCTTTTTTGGTTATACTATGGGCTTTTTTTGATCACAAGCTTTTAGGCTTAGGTGGTAAATATGATAACCAGACTTCCAAGATGGATATTTTGGGGCGGGGCGGTATTGGCATTCAGTGCTGGCTGTGTTAATACAGCGGCTTTGATGGGCTTTACCAGATTGTCCGTATCCCATGTCACTGGAAACGTGAGTTTGTTTGCTGCTGCCCTTGCATACTTTGACATCAGCAGTATATTTTTCATCGGCGCTGCCTTATTATCGTTTTTGGCAGGCGCGATACTGAGTGGGTTTGTGATTGGACAGACTTCATTGAAGTTAGGTAGGAGCTATGGGCGTGCACTATATATCGAGGCCGCACTGCTGCTTACCAGTTATCTGTTATATCAACAGCATGATTATTTGGGGCAATTAGCCGCTGCAATGGCGTGCGGATTGCAAAATGCTATGGTTGCCACTTATAGTGGCGCAGTCATTCGCACCACCCATTTGACAGGGTTGACATCAGATATGGGGGCAGCAATTGGCAACTGGCTAGCAGGACGTTCTATTAGTAAGCCTACGCTAGGCTTTCAAGCCATTATTTGGTATTGCTTCTGCGGTGGTGGCGTTGCGGGGGCATTTTTATATGCCAGAGTAGGTTATGGTGCTTTTCTTTTGCCTATTGCTATTGTGCTCATCGCAGCGTTTGTTTATAACTATGTCTCAGATAACTTACCTGAAGTACGACAGCCAAACCAAAAAAAGCGCTCATCAAATAGATAGACAAGCGCCTTTGGATTTATTGGTAACAGAGGTTTTATCGATAGAGCAAAAACATCCATGAGATTTTATTTTTCTTCATTCTCATCTTCACTGTGATCTTCATGCTCGTGTAGGCCTTGCATCATATCAAGTGCACAACCATCAGTACGCTGTTGATCCTCTTTGGCAAGGTCGTCTTGATTGATGTCTGTTGGCGCCATTTTAGTAGTGGGGTCGACTTTATTACGTGGCATAACACACTCCCGTTTATCGTTATCAGATTACTGTCACCAGATATTAATTGAGCGAGTGATTAAAAAATTGAATGAACGATTAACAATGATTTAATTACCTCTTAAGTATGTAATAGTGATTATTATTTGTACAGGGTTAGAGTGGGCGAGTTTAGTGACGGTGTGTAAATACAGTGTACATAAGGTGTAACTCAGATATCATTGATGCAGCAATGTGTCATTGCGTTTTATTTTGATTTATCCAATTTTTTAATTTTTAATACTATTCCGAGCTGCTGCAATAAGGACATTTTATGTCAGAAAAAAAGTTAGACAGCCATCTTCCTACAGATGGTAACGAGTATTTATTTACCGATACTTTCCCAAAGGGTACGGGTAAAGGACTGATAGTAGTCGTAATCGCTGCGATCATCAGTATGGTCATTTATAACCTATTACCATTCGATATTAATGCCAATAAAGGCCTTGCAATGCTGTTTTTTATTGGCGCATTGTGGCTAACTGAGGCCATACACGTCACAATTACAGCGATTTTAGTTGTCGTCGTGGGTGCGCTGATTGGTATTCCAGATTTTGATGCCAATATTGGTTTACAGAGCTTTGCCAGTCCCACTATCTATTTGTTCTTCGGTGGTTTTGCGTTAGCAGCCGCTTTGCATGTGCAGCAATTGGATAGAAAGATTGCCCTAAAAATCCTGTCAATGTCAGGCGGAAAGCTAAGCACGGCAGTGTTTTTGATATTTGGTGTGACTGCGTTTTTATCCATGTGGATATCGAATACTGCTACCGCTGCGATGATGTTGCCGTTGGCGCTTGGGATTTTAACGCAAGTTGATCGTGAAAAAGATCGTGGTACTTTTGTGTTTGTACTATTAGGTATTGCGTACTCGGCAAGCTTAGGTGGCTTGGGTACCATTGTTGGTTCACCGCCCAATGCGATCGCGGCAAAAGCGCTGGATATCGCCTTTGTCGATTGGATGAAGTTTGGTGTACCCATGATGTTGGTACTCTTACCAGTATTATTAGGGGCGATGTACTTTGTACTAAAGCCGAAGCTTAATCGTAAAGTGACTGTTTCATCTGAAGCACCCATTCCTTGGAACAAGCCACGTGTAGTAACTATTATCGTTTTTATAATAACGGCGTTGAGCTGGATATTTTCCAAAAAGATTGGCGCAGCACTTGATATTACTGATACCGATGCGGTGATTGCATTGTCTGCGGCAGCTGCGGTGGTCAGTCTGGGACTGGTGTCATGGAAGGAGGTTTCAGATAACACTGACTGGGGCGTGCTCATGTTATTCGGTGGTGGTATCGCACTATCGACAGTGTTAAAAGTATCAGGTGCTTCTTTGGTGCTCGGTGAGACGGTCGCCAATGCGTTATCTGCTGCACCGATTATCGTGGTCATGATCGCAGTATCGGCATTCATTATCTTTTTGACAGAGTTTGCCTCTAACACAGCATCTGCGGCATTATTGGTGCCAGTGTTCGCCGCTATTGCTGAACAAATGGGGTTACCTCATGAAGTCTTGGTATTGATCATTGGTATTGGCGCTTCTTGTGCCTTTATGCTCCCTGTTGCTACCCCGCCAAATGCGATTGTGTTTGGTACTGGTTTGATTAAGCAATCAGAGATGGTGCGTATTGGGGTGATATTGAATATCATTGCGACGTTTGTGGTTGGATTATGGGCGTATTTCTTCCTCATTTAGATAATAATTAACTCTCAAATAACCGATGTCTGTGTCATAGTCAGATATCGGTTTTTTTGTATAGCCTCTATTTCATATAATAATGTTTAGCCACATCCACATGGTGGGTCAGTCATGTCATTACCTTTATCTATTCCTCAAAGTCAGTCACCTTCTTGGGTTTTAAAGCTCACCATTGGTTTGATAGGCATGTTTGCTTTTTTGCAAGTATATGCTGTGCAAGCGTTACTACCTGTACTGATGGTGGATTTTTCTGCAACCGAGGTGCAAGCAGGTATGGTGGTTGGTGCCACAGTGATGGCGATTGCCATCATGTCGCCATTTTTGGGCATGCTTTCGGATGCTATCGGTCGCAAGTCTTTTATTGTTGGTGCGTTATTATTTTTAGCCATACCCACTGCGCTCATCGCTCAAAGCCCTACTATAGGTTGGCTCGGGTTATGGCGTTTTATGCAGGGACTTTCTGTGCCTGGTATTACGGTGGTGACCATTGCTTATATTGGTGAGGAGTTTGAGGGACGAGCCGTTGCAGAGTTAACGTCGTTTTATGTCTCAGGCTCTGTATTGGGTGGTTTCATGGGGCGATTTTTGCTCGGCCACTTACACGAGTTTATTGGGTGGCGTCACGGGTATTATGTGATGGCAGCACTGACACTAATAGGGGCATTATGGGTGGGGAAGATGTTGCCATCATCACGCTGCTTTGACGCCAATCCAAACTTTCGCTCAGCGATACAGACGCTTGGTGATCATCTGACCAATCGTTATGTGGTGACCGCCTGCTTGCTGGGTGCCTGTGTGTTGTTTTCTTTAGTGGGCTGTTTTACTTTTATTAATTTACATCTTGCCGAAACTCCATACGAGCTCAGCACTGGGCAATTGGCTAATATTTTTGCGGTGTATCTCATTGGAGTGGCAATCACCCCTTTATCAACCTCGCTGCTACGTAAGTTTGGGGCAGCACGTATCGTGCGAGTAGCGGTTGTGCTCTCGACGATAGGGGTTCTTTTGACATTAGTCACGCCGCTTTGGGGTGTCATTACTGGCCTTATCATCATGTCATCGGGTGTTTTTATTACCCAAGCAGCGACCATCAGCTATATCGCTGTCAATGTTAAAAAGGGACGGTCGTTGGCGTCTGGGCTATATTACATGGCTTATTATGCAGGCGGTACAATGGGGGCGTGGCTGTGCGGAATTGCCTATGCGCGTGGTGACTGGCAGCTCACAGTTTGGCTGTTATTATTCGTGCAGATATTGGCATTACTGGTGGCAAGCTTTGGTATGGTTAAAAGGGAAGTGCGTCTCGCCTAAGATAAGCATGGACTAGCAGTAATTAGCAATCAGTGAAAGCCTTATCTGCATCTAGGGAGTCCTGCGATGCTTACGTGTGTAAGCTTTACACGGCGCCGGTTTTTTCTTACTATCAATGAACACTATGGACTATGTGTGTTTGCGTGACACTACTAATTACGATTTTAAATGGTAGCAAATGCTTATGTTATGGCTGTGTTTTTTTCAATGACCCACAAGGAAGTAAAAAATGTCCGATATCTATAAAAGCGCTGCGTCAGCTTATGAGTTTCCGCTCCTTATTAAACAACTCTTAAA
>JARIEH010000316.1 GCA_029256865.1 Psychrobacter sp. | reverse complement strand
AGATGTAGCGCCGCTGACAGGCCGCTATAGCCACCACCAACCACACAAATCTCAGCTTGGATATCATTCTCTAAGGTAGGTCTATCAGGCTTAGGGTTGCGACTGGCAGCATAATAGCTATCAGGGTATTGCCCTTGGTCTGAATAATGGGGAATATTGCGCTTGTTATTAGACTGACGGCTTAGGCTTATAGGTGGTGTAGCATTGCTATTTGACATATCAAACATCCTGTAAATAGGTGAGGTACTCAAGATCGGTGACTTGTAAAGCAAAGCGCTTGGCTTCTTGCTTTTTTACGGCAGTTAGCAGTTCAATCATCTCAGTTGGAAAGAGTGAGTCGATTAAGTCGCTGTTTTCAAATTCACGAATGGCAGAGAGCCAGTCTAAAGGTAACGTTTTAAGATCGGCTTCATCATAAGTAATACTGTTTATTGGTTCTGGGGCTACAAGCTTGTTTTCGATACCATAAAGCATGCCTGCCAGTACAGCGCTACAGACCAGATAAGGGTTGGCATCTGCACCAGAAACACGATGCTCAATACGGCGCGCTTCGGTGTCGCCACCAGGGATACGTACGGCAGCTGTGCGGTTTTCATAACCCCAAGAGATATTGTTGGGCGCAAGCGTACCAGGAGTAAATCTACGATAAGAGTTGACATGTGGGGCAAATAATAGAGTGCAATCTGACATCGTAGCCAATAGCCCAGCGACCGCATGACGTAGCATGTCTGATCCTGCTTCGGTTCCATCATCAAAGACGTTATTGCCGTCTTTATCCAGTAAGCTACAGTGAACGTGAAAGCCATTTCCTGATTGGGTCCCAAAAGGCTTTGCCATAAAGGTGGCGGTTAGCTTGCGACGTGCAGCCACAGACTTGACGACTTGTTTAAATAAGATGGCATCGTCCGCAGCTTTTAAGGGGTCATCGACGTGCAAGAGATTAATCTCGAATTGACCACAGCCATTTTCGGCCAAAGCAGCATCCACTGGGATATCAAGCTTTTTGCACTGAGCATAAATCTCATCTAAAAACTCATCAAATTGTAATAAGTCATTGATACTTAAGATAGAGGTTTTATTGAGTCTCAGACCACTTTTTGGACGAATAGGCGGTCTAGGTGTCTCACCTTCAGTATAGTCAACCAGATAAAACTCAAGTTCAGTTGCCATAACAGGCGTGAGTCCAAGCTCTTTGAATCTTTTACTGATGTAATCTAAAACGTGTCTGGCGTCGCCATAATAAGGCTCATTGTCCTCGGTATAGAGCCAAACAGGTAGCAGAGATGAAGGTGCGCTGGTATTAAGAAGGGGGTAGGCCGCTCGCCCAGTAGGGCGCGCAATGGCATCAATGTCACCATTAGATTGTGAAGACTCAATGACATCCGCGCCCCAAATATCGACCCCTAAAATCGATAAAGGCAAGCGTACGCCGCCATTTTTTGCTTTATCCATTTGATTAAATGGGATACGTTTACCGCGAAGTAAGCCATTGATATCGCCTGCTGCGATATAGACATACTCGGTGTTGTTTACAGATTCGACCATTCCATTGGTTTCCATCATGTTTATTCTTCCTATTGGTTTTGAGACTGTGGGTGTTACTCAGTTTTTCTAGGTGTTACTGATAGTTGCTGTCATCCAGACGTCAGTGCCAGTATTTTTATATTTAATATCAAAGGGTTATGAAGTTCGATATTGTTGTTTATCAACATTGCTAGTGCGTCAACTATTTCTTTCATATTGCTGACTTTCTTTAATATATAAGTGAAATCTATATATGTCAATTATAATCTCATATATAAAGAATAAACCTAAAAAATGATATTTAAGCTCTTAATTAGCAATATTGAGTTTTATATTTTACATTTACTTAGAGATTGTGTTAGATTTTAGCTTGGTATGGATGCTGATATAATTTGAAATCATCCCAATATTTGAGTTTTTAACACTCACTGTCACATTCAAGGAAGAACAATATGCACGATCGTAGACCTATTATTGCCATCGTCTCCTGTCATAAAATGGTCGATGGCCAACCAGCGCAAGCGGTGTATCAGAAGTACATTGATGCGGTGCATTTTTATGGTGGTAATCCCATATTGTTACCAAATACTGCTGCTGAAAGTGAAAACTTTGCCGCATTGGTAGCACTGGTAGATGGCATTTTATTAACAGGCAGCTATAGTAATGTTGCTCCGACACGTTATGGCGCATCGCATATTGAAGAAAAGCAAGACTTAGGTCGTGACGAGCTGAGCTTCAAATTATTGGCTCATGCTGACAAGCAGGCGGTGCCCTTATTAGCGATATGTCGAGGTTTGCAAGAGATGAATGTTTATTTTGATGGCACTTTGCATCCAGATTGGCGTGACGTTGAAGGCTTCTATGAGCCACACTTAGAAGACAGTAATGCGCCACTTGAAGTACAGTATCAGCCAGTACATGACGTTATCATTCAGCCAGGGGGTCGATTGAAAAATTTTGGTGAGAAGTGGCATGTCAACTCTTTACATAAGCAAGCCATTGATAAGGTGGGTGAGCGCTTATTTGTTGAAGCGTTGGCGACTGATGGATTGGTAGAAGCCATCAGCGTGCTAGAACATCCGTTTATGATTGGTGTACAATGGCATCCTGAGTTAAATTATGCACAAGACGACTTGTCCAAATTTCTGTTCACGGAATTTATCCATTATGCCAACCAAAGCCAAGCGCAATAATGACAGTAAGAATACTGACAATGACATCAGTGTTGATTGTCAACAAACCTCCACTACTAACCTAGAGGATACGGCAGCCAGTATTGAAAACAAAAGTGAGTTGCTAGCCAGCCATGCACAGCAAGTACCTGAGGCGATTGCTCTGGCAGAGGAGGATATTGGTAAAAAAATCAATCAAATGCGTCTTGATAAAGGCTATTCACAGCGTAAGCTGGCAAAGATGGCTGGACTGACCAATACGGCGATCAGCTCCATTGAACGCAACAAAGTCAGTCCAGCTGTAAATACTTTAAAGGCTATTTTGCAGGTTTTAGACTCTGATCTCACGACGTTTTTTAGTGATGAATGGAAGGCACGTAAGCCAAGGGTAGTGGTGACACCAAAGGATTTATTGGAGTTAAGTGATCCTAATAGTAAGGTATCCCTGAAGCAGGTGTATAACTGTAGTACCACAAAGAATTTGGGTTTTTTGATTGAGACCTATCAGCCAAACAGCTCAACAGAAGAGAAGATCACTCATGAAGGTGAGGAGATAGGTACGGTCATTGAGGGTAAGGTTATCATACGAATTGAAGACAGCACTTATCTGCTAAATGAGGGCGATAGCTATGTGATTGATACCAATCATCCGCATACTTTTATTAATCCCACTGATACGATAACGCGTATTGTCAGTGCTCATACACCAACGACTTACTGATGGCATCGTAAAATGTATATTTATAGAGATTGGCTATAAAAATTAGCGACTGATCTTTCTTATTTATCTTTGTTCTCTATGTTTGTATGATTGGCAGTCTTGACTAAACCGTCTGTTTTGGGCGGTTTTTCTATCTGTTTCTTTGAGATTTGGGGACTTTTTTTCTTCAGGTTGATGGGTTCAGCTTTGGTGAGTCTGTCAGTAGACTTAAGGTGTTTCTTAATTCTTCGAACAGCGTCCGCCTCTGCTTGTGCTTGCTGCTCTGCCTGTGATTCATCATAAAGACTTTGATAGACATCAAGGGTTTCTTTTATCATTTCACGCATGGTGAATTTATCAGTCATCTCAGGGCGCGTCACGCTTTCGAGCTGGCTTTTGATCACTTTACACAAGGCTTGAGCGTTGTACTTTTTTACCAAGCCTTGTGGATATAAAGGCTGTAAAATCTCACTGAACGCTGCTTGATCCCAGCCAACGACGGGCGTGCCCAAATGAATCGCTTGCAGGGCAGTGATACCGATAGATTCTGGTTGGTTAGCAAGTGCCAGTACGATATTCGCCGCTGACAACCACTCACGCATGTCGTTACGCTTTTGCCCGACATAGGTAATACGCTCAGAAAGATCAAGGGTGTTGGTACGTTGACGAAAATCCTCATGTGCCACGTCGCCATATCTAAGATCTTCATCCATGATGATGGCATGAATATGGGGAAATTGCTCTTGTAAGTTTCCTAAAATATCAATCAGCCATTCTTGGCCATATTCATTACCGATAATAGTGGGAAATACCAACCATTTTTTATGCTCAAGCTCAGGATATTCTGCAAAAGTGCGTCGCAGCCAATATACAGAAGGATTGTGCCGATACGGGTAACGACGGGTATCGACACCGCGATAAATACGCTCGATGACTCTGTTACCAATTCCTTCACGATGCAGCCCTTTTTTTAGGTAATTGGTCACGCTGTCTGATACAGTAATAATGGTGTCGACATCGAGCAATGCTTGTGAGTATTTATTAATTGAGTAAAAACCATACATGGTGGAAACCAGTTTTGGGCGAGGCTTAACGCGCGCACGACGCAGCGCTAGGTGCAGTATCCATGCAGGCGTACGCGAATGTACATGAATAATGTCAGGACTATATTGCTCGATAAGGTGACGCAGTGGCGCCACTTGCAGCAGCGATAACCATGATTTTTTGTAGATATGTAGCTGATGATATATATTGCCATCACGCTCTAGGCGTTTAACCAGGTCATTGTCATCATTCGCACTGGAAACGATGATGGAGGTATGCCCATTTTTGACCAAGGCACGACCAAGATGAAAAATACCGCGTTCGGATTCATCATGCTTTAAAGAGGACAGTAAGCGCATCACTTTCATAATAACGGTGGTCACTGATTAATAAGATCAAGTTGCTATTGTCAGTTAAAAGTGCTCAAAACTCAACCTTATAGCTTAATTGATTGTGACAAATAAATGAGACCAGTCAGTGCTAACGTTTTTTTTGTAGATGCTCAGCATTTGGCATTACTTGCTTTTCACTTAGGTATTTCCAGTACCGCTGCGGCAAATATTGCTTATGCAAACGTGGGTTTTTACGCTCTTTGATATTGACGTTGGTAAAATATCCTTGCCAGAATTTTTGATAACGCTGCTCATCCTCGCTATGAATGCTGGCAGGATTACGAAGGACGGCATCATCAAGGTCAGTGATGGTTTGCAAGGCAGCAGGACGCG
>JARIEH010000253.1 GCA_029256865.1 Psychrobacter sp. | reverse complement strand
GTATGTAAGAAAAAAGCTTTTGTATGTAGTCAGGTATTATGGTCTTTTAGTTGCGGAACCTCGATGTATTGCCATAGAGTCAAATTAACAGCGAAAAGCCGATGTCCAAGTTTGTCTTGAACATCGGCTCTTGATTGCAAGGTTAAAGGCTAGCTTTGATTGAGGAGCAGGTTAACGCTTACTCCGCATAATCAACCCAGATCCAACCGTTTTCTAGCCATTCCATTAACTCATCGGGATCAACCTCTGTGACATCGTGGCTTTGTAGATGCTCACCATCAGCCAAACGCATCAGTAGCGTTATTATCGTTTCATCAAGACCATCAAGCCGTTGACCATTGGCATAGACAGCGATGCCATCTTCAGTTCGGTTATATAACAGACGATTGCTATAGTCCGCCTGTAGCGTCGCGCCGTCAACCAAGGCTTGTATTAATTCATCAGTATTTAAGGTCTCTTCTGGTACCAGTGCATCATACTGACGCTTGCTTACCACCTCACTGACTGCTTGACGAATAATATCGTCGCCGCGCTCAGACTGTAGCATTTGTAATAATTGGTTTTTAATTGCACCGATACTCTCCGCTTGTAGCTCGCCTGAGGGTTGTAGGGTTTGCGGCAATAACATCGGTATAAACAAATCACTATCGTTGGTGGCAATATCAGCCATACTATCGATAATCTGCATTAAGTTCGGACGACGGCAGCCGAATGAAAAAGTCAGACAGTCATCTTGTGCGACGCCAAAGTGTGAGAGTTTCGGCGGTACATACAGTACATCACCAGCTTCCAGTATCTCATCAAAGATAATCTCACCCATATCATCAAAAATCCTGATAGGCTCATCAGCGACAAACTCAGTATTTTTATCACAGAACTTGCCGAGCTGCCAACGGCGCTGGCCGTAACCTTGCGCCAAAAACACATCATAATCGTCATAGTGTTTGCCAACAGAGCCACCTTTGGGCGCATAAGAGACCATAATATCATCACGTTGCCATTGTGGAACAAAGTCAAATGCTTGCCATAATTGACCAAGCTCAGGTGACCATTGTTCAAGGTTCTGAACGAGCACGGTCCATTGTTCTGGTAAATTATCAAAGTCTGCTTCAGTTAGCGGGCTTTTTTTAAGCTGCCATTGCGGTAGGCCTTCTTGCTTGGTTGCTGCTTGTGTCAGTAGGCGCGCTGAAGCGTCCTCTTCAAGCGCAAGACCGAGCATGTCTTCTGGCTCAAACATACCAATTAATTGTGGTAAACCTTGCTTGATTAATAGGGGCATTTTTTGCCAGTATTCGCTCAGGAACTGCTCAGGAGTAATAGTGTTGGGTAAACAAAGTGGTAAAGAGGTCATGGATAAATCCGTATCTGAAAATGGGGATGAGATTAATAATAAAGGATGCTTTATAGGAAGGTTTTAATAGTTTATGATTAGCGCCTATCTGGTAGCTACTAATAAATAGTTACTAACGAATAGCTGCTATCAGCGCATCCCATCAATCGTAGGACATTTATGAAAAAACTACATTTTATCGTCATCATTGCTAGCATGTTTTTACTACAAGCCTGTGTGCACAAGCTAGTGACAGTGCCGACTAAAGTTGTTTACAAAACCACTAAAGGCGTGGTCAAAGGCACAGTCGCTGTCGGTAAAGCCATCATACCAGGCGATAGTGATGACAAAAGAGACGATTAAGACCTAATTTGGTTTTTACAAGTTTGCAATAAAATCATCATTGCACTGATAAGGCCACCCAATAATGCCAGTGCCATATCGCTATGAGCATCCCAAATATCGCCTTGTTGACCATTATAAGCTTCAGCGGCTTCGGGTGATAAGGTAATAGCAATACCCCATTCCAATAGCTCGTAGAGTAGGCTTGATGACATATTGATCATCAATGCTATCGCTACAAGCTGCTGGGGAGAATGAATCTTAAAAAGAGATTTGGCAATTTCATACATGGCACTGAACAGCAGGAGGCCATAGCTAAAATGTACCAGCCTGTCATACATATTGCGCTGCCAACCAAATAAATCGTTTAAGCTGACGCCAAGTATGCGCTGTGTCCAATCATCATAGGGAACATA
>JARIEH010000205.1 GCA_029256865.1 Psychrobacter sp. | reverse complement strand
ATTAACGTCAGCTTTGGCCAAGACTCTATCAATGACCCATGGTATCCAGCGGGTAATGGTAATATGATGAATATCTTGGATAATGGTATTCATTTGGCGCAAACCATGTCGTTGCCGCAGCTTGATGTTTGTCTAGATTTCATCACTTTTAACGGTGCTAAAACCTTAAATATCCAAGATGAGTACGGTCTAGAAGTCGGACGTGCCGCCAACTTTTTAGTGCTAGACGCTGATAGTCCCTTTGAAGCGGTACGTCAGCGTGCCGACGTACTGGCTTCTATCCGTAACGGTGAGTATTTGTTTAAAAAACCTGAACCCAGTTATGAGATTGAACTGGATATATTCAGAACTACTATGTAGTTGTGTTCAAACAACAAATATAAACCATAAAAAACGCCCATTACCAATTAGTAATGGGCGTTTTTATTATGATAAGTAAAAAATACTCAAATCTTATTTAGTGGCTGCTGCAACTTCACCAGTGGCAGTAGCGGTGCCAGCAGTTGCAGTAACAGTGTCTCCTTGGCCAGCCGTGTTCCAAATTTTTGGATATTTATAACCTGGAAATGTGTTATGTGCATACTTTTTAAAGTCTTCCGAGTTATAAGCTGCAGTCACATCTTGTACCCATTTTTTGCCAACATCAGCAGACTTAACCGCTGACCAGTTCACATAAGCGAAACTTGGCTCTTGAAACAAGGCATCTGTTAATACAATGCCGGCGTCGGTGGCATAGTTGCCATTAATAACGGCAAAGTCTACTTCATCGCGGGCGCGGGGTAGCTGTGCCGCTTCCAATTCAACGATTTTGATCTCATATTTACTGTTATCAGCAATATCAGTTTTTGACGCTGTGAGTGGGTTGATATCGTCTTTGAGCGTAATCCAGCCCAGCTCATCCATCATGACCAAGGCACGGGCAAAGTTACTGGGATCATTAGGAGCAGAAACACTCATGCCTTTATACGCATCATCAAGAGTGGTTTTTTTACCCGTATAAATACCTAATGGCGCCGTTGGTACTTGGAATACTTCTACCAAGTCCAAGTTGTTTTCAGTCTTGAAGGTATCGAGATAAGGCTTGTGCTGAAAGATGTTAATGTCCAAGTCGCCTTCGGCTAAAGCAAGGTTAGGACGGACGTAATCCGTAAAGGCCACTAATTCAACTTCATAGCCTTGGGCTTCAAGTGATCCTTTGACTTGGTTACGCACCATGTCAGCAAAGTCGCCTTCGGTGGTACCGATGATGATTTTGGTATGCTCAGGATCGATATCGCTTGTACTCGTTTCAGTCGTCTCGGTAGCCGCTGGTACTTCTTTGGTTGCTTCTGGAGCAGATGAGTTGTTACAGCCAACCAATACTAGGCTTGATACACCAACAGCGGCAAATGCGGTGGCCAACTGACGGCTGATGTCTGTTAGTTTCATAGAAAATCCTTGAGAGTAATAAATAAAAAATGATCGTTTCAATGTGGTTTAAATAGTCAATGCTTGATAAACGTAATCCGTAAAGTCGCCATTAAAAAAGCAACATTATAAATAGTAATGTTGCTGCACAAACCACATAGATAGAAGGTTGCTAGAATGTTAGCAAAGTTATACGCTTTCTATGGCAAAATCAAGCGTTTTACCAATGAATAATAAACACGGAATACTGAGTTTTATTCATAGTCGGTAGCTGGTATTCAGCATTTAACGCTTATCTAAGCGGGTTGCCAACCAATTACCACCTGCTTGTATAGAAATAACCATCACTGATAACATAATCACAATAAAGATCATGACTTCGGTTTGATAACGGTAATAACCATAGCGAATCGCCAAATCACCCAGACCACCGCCACCAATCATCCCTGCCGCTGCTGAAAATGACAGCAAACTGATACAAAGAATGGTGACCGATAGTACCAGTCCCGAACGTGCTTCATTAAGCAGTACCTTAATAATCGTCAAGGGACGAGCACCCATTGACTCAGTCGCTTCGATGATACCGCGTGGTACTTCGCGTAGGTTTTGTTCAACCAAGCGTGCAAAGTAGAATGAGCCTGCAATCGCTAGTACCAAAGAGGCCGCGATAGGGCCAATACCTGTACCGACAATGGCTTTGGTAAAAGGACTCATGGCAATCATTAAAATCACAAACGGGAAGGCACGCATAAAGTTGGTAATACCACCCAAAATGGCATAAAGCCCTTTATTTTGCAAAAACTGCCGATCGCTGGATAAAAACAAAAATATCCCAAATAAGCCGCCAATGACGATGGCTGCCGCAGTAGAGATGCCTAACATCAAAAAGGTATCGAAAGTCGCTTGCCAAATCTCTTTACGCAGCGCAAGCAGCTTATCAATCGAAGCGGATAACTCAGCACCAGTCAACATATCTATTTCTCCTGCTTCATCAGTCTTCGTCTCTTTAATCTTCGTGAACTAGGCCTTGGCCTATCGGGGTGGTGGCTTGAATCAGGCCATCTTGTACATTTGCCACTTCAAGCAATTGCCCTTCGTGCAGCAGTGCGGCACGGTCGCACAGTCTACGAATGACGCTCATCTCATGGGTAACAATGACGATAGTCACCCCAAGCTGCTCATTAATATCACGCAAACAAGTCAGTAGGCTACGTGTCGTCGCAGGGTCAAGCGCGCTAGTGGGTTCATCAGCCAGTAACACTTTTGGGCTTGGGGCAATAGCACGCGCAATACCGACGCGTTGTTTTTGACCCCCTGATAACTGCGCTGGGTAGTGACCAGCACGATCTGTTAAATCCACAATAGCCAGACAATCCATCACACGCTTATGAATATCACGGCTTGGGTAACCTGCCACAGTTAAGTTAAACGCGACGTTATCAAACACTGTACGGTTTGACATCAAGTTGAACTGCTGAAAAATCATACCGATATTGTGACGAGCAATACGCAATTCACTGGCTGATAATTTGGTTAAGTCTACGCCATCGATGATGACTTGACCGCTATCTGGGC
>JARIEH010000188.1 GCA_029256865.1 Psychrobacter sp. | reverse complement strand
TGAGAGGATGGGGTTTTAGATAACCAGGAGCACATTATGCTTGGCCTCCATGAGAGTCTTTTGCTGGGTTATCGAGAGACCCTAATGTCTTGTCTTCTAGGCGCACGCGTAATCGATGCTGGAATCTGCTACCCCAATTCATATAAAGTGCCAATGCCATAAATCCTAATATCAACCACGCATATGCCCACACGCTGACACTGCCTTTACCCACAGCATTTTTCAGAGATATGACTCCCAAAGCACAGCTGACAAATAATAAAATAGAAGGAAACAGCCGCAACCAACGGCCTTGGCGCGGACGTACTTGCGCGAGTGGTACGGCCAGCATAGGGGCGATAATCATCAGCCAAGGTAGAGCAAAACGATAGCCAAGCTCGCCTTGTGCTGCTCGCAAAGTGTCGACACTGCTGTCTGGCACACCACCAGTCGCCACTTGCCACAATGGGCCTATCTTTTGAGTCTCGATATTACTTTCAGTGACAATCTCTTTAGAAGACTCAGTCAATGTAATACGGTAACGCTCAAAGCCCACCTGATTATACTTAAGACTGCCAGCACCCACTTCGTAGCGACGACCTTGAAACAAATCCAACTGCGTCACGCCGCTGCCACCATTGTCTACTTGCTCGGCACGCTTAGCGAGGGTAATGGTATCTTTACTGACTTTTTTATTGCCCGTATCAATCAATTCTTTCGGTAATTTTTGAAGGGGGAGTTGTTCTAATGTTTCAGAACTATTCGAGTTATTGAGGGTATCCAGATCTGCAGTAGGAGCATTTTTAGGAGCGCTGCCTTTTTTGACAGGCTCAGTTTGAATCAGCACCACATCTTGTAGTTGTTTTTTATCATCGCTGAGACTGCCGACATAGAGATGATAATTGCCACTACTGATAAACTCCTTGGGACGAATCAAGTCAAAGGCACTGGTCAAGGCTTGTTGCTGCCAGACACTCTCGGACGAGCGTACACCCCACGGCTTACCTACTACTGATAACGCTGCTTCACCGACAAATAATGCCAATATCAATGGGGTCATCAGCCGTGCCAGCTTACCACGCGAGACGCCACTGGCATTGATAACGGCCATTTCTTGGTCGACATACAAGCGACCAAACACCAGCATTAAGGCAATAAAAAATGCCAACGGTAAGATAAGCTCTAAAAAATACGGCAGGTTATAACCAATAATGGTAAATAACAAACCAATATCTAAATTTCCTTCAGCAGCAATGCCAAAGTAACGTATCAGGCGACCACCGAGCATCATCACTACCAAAAACCCCAATACCAAAGCAGTGGTTGAGGCAACTTGACGAGTCATATAACGGCGTAATATCACAAATAAGTACTCTTCACAGTTGGGGGTCACGCGCTCATCGCAAGTGTCGCGGCATACATCAGGGAATTCAGTTGAGTTTTCGGCTCTCAGAGGCGCTTAGGCGTAACCGCTAATGCTAGCATGTTTTTGTAAAAAATGGCTGTGAAATGTGTTTGGAAACATTACCTAAACCTTACTCGTCAGCTATTATTGAGTTGAAAATAATAAGATAAAAAACATATAAAGACCTGAAATAAAATAAATGAAGTTAAGTATTTATTGTTTGGAAAATTTTGTGTGTGGTTCGTATCATTTGATAAGTATCACCTCTATTACTTGTTAGACTTAGTAAAGCTCATAACCACACTCACAATACCCACTTAACTTATAATGGAGAATACAATGTCTACTCCCTCTACCTTAATCAATCTCGCGGGCGGACAATCTGGCAACGTCGATTGGTCAAATTGCGCCATCGTTTTTATTGATTATCAAAATGAATATGTTGATGGTGCGCTGCCTTTAGGTGAAGCCGGCGCTAAAGCAATCGCCAATGCCCGCCTGCTGCTTGAAAAAGCCAGAAAGCAGGCTGTTCCTATTTTTCATGTGGCGCATCATGGCGAAGACAATGGTAATATTTTTGACCCACTATCGTCTAAGGTCCATATTATCGAAGATCTAAAGCCGCTTGACAGTGAAAAAACCATCACCAAGAAATATCCTAATGCCTTCCATGATACGCCGCTGCAAGAGCTGCTAAAAGCGACTGGTAAACAGCAAGTTATCTTTGGAGGCTTTATGAGTCACATGTGTGTCAGCTCAAGCGTCAGAGCTGCCTTTGATATTGGCTTCG
>JARIEH010000334.1 GCA_029256865.1 Psychrobacter sp. | reverse complement strand
TTTGGAAAAAATGCTTTAAACTCACCATATAACTGCGCAGCAAGGGTTTTATTGTGCGCCATAATAATCGTTGGACGTTGGCATTCAGAGATGACCTTTGCCATGGTGTAGGTCTTACCAGAACCCGTCACACCCAATAATAGCTGCTCATCCATACCAGATTTAATGCCCTTGACCAGTTTTTTAATGGCTTGTGGCTGATCGCCTGCAGGTTCAAAGTCGGTGACCATCTCAAAGGCGCGGCTTGATATTTGCGTACCAGACGCATTGACACCACTAATTTCAGCTTCGCCTTGCAGCTGAGTGGCCAATTGGTTTAACTGACGCGACGAGCGCGGTTCAGGCATTCGCATAATGGCTTTCTTCTTCTTAAGGTTTAAAAGAATATGGGGTCTAAAGTACAGTTTTTAAAGGATAATAGCGAGATTGCTTGACTGTCTGTCTCCTATTTAGCAATCAAAATTTGAGACAAATTAAGCATCGTTTCAAACTTAAAATAAAGACTGAGGAACTCATTATCTTAAAACCCTTACTACTAAATCCGCGCTTATTATTTATAAAAAACGCACAGAGGAACTGTCAGCTTTACAAAGATTTTCATGATTAACAAACTCATTACACGACCACTTAAGAAAGCCTAACACTTGAGGGTTCAATATCACTTTCTAGCTGCTATTATTAGTACTGAATCAAACAGTAGTAATGCAATCAATGAGCATTTAATGAATACCGATTTAAAAAAATATTAATAACAATGTATTCATGAATGACTAATAATCTAAATTCACTCAAATAGAATAATGGAGCAAAACATGAGAGAACGTTATGCAAGTGGTATCAACGATGAGACAGCTAAAAAGATGATCGATCTGTTAAATTCTAATTTGGCAAATCTGATTGATTTAAGTATGGACAGCAAGCAATGCCATTGGAACCTGCAGGGTACTGGCTTTATTGGTGTACATCAGCTACTAGATGATACTTATGGGCGTTTGACTGAGGCTTTTGATACCGTTGCTGAACGCATCGTTATACTTGGTGGTAAAGCCAATGGCATCTCTAAGCGCGTCGCTGAAGACTCTATCTTAGAAACTTACCCCACTGATATCACAGAAGTTGACGACCATGTTCGTGAACTTACTAACCGCTATAAGACCATTGCAGCGTCATTGCGTGAAGCAATCGATACTGCTGGGGATGCAGGCGACGAAGACACTGCTGACCTATTGACTGAAGTGAGCCGCACCATAGATAAAGACGCCTGGTTCATCGGTGCCAATGCGCCAAAGAAATAAAATCATTACATCATATAAGTTTATAAAAAGGTCACCTTGAAGGTGACCTTTTTTATATAAGCAATAGCAAAATCTCCTGATTAATCTTGAAGATCTAACGCCTCAATCTCTGCCTGCATCCTTGGCATAACTTTTTGCAGCTCAGCCATAGAGCTTTGCGTAACCGCAGGCATCACCTCATTCATATAATCTTGCATCATAGCAGGTTGTTTATTGATAATGCTTTGACCCAACTTACTACCATAAAACTCAATCTGTGCATTCACTTCTTGTTGCGTAAAGTGTCTTTTGGCCGTTTTGATATAACCTTCAATCAATTGCTTATTAAGAGCGTTGATATAATCATCACTAAACATTTCTCGATTATACTTTGAGATAATCTTACCTAACTGCTCACGCTGACTTTCATTAATCTCATCTTGCGGAATACCCGCTAGTGCTGCTTGGATCATTTGCTCAACCATATTACTGTCTGGCATCATCTGCTTCGCCATTTCATCGACTTTAGTCACAGTCATCAGCTGTCTAAGCGACCCATCAGTAGGCGCAGCTGCCAATGCTGGTACAGCCATCGTACCCAGACAGAGCGTTAATACCACCATGCTGCTTTTTAACATCTTCATTATTAGCTCTTTTATCATTGAGTTATGAACTTAAGATTTGTTGAATATTAACACTTATGCAAACCACTACTCGTGCTGACTGTCTGCATTATCAAGATTACAGCTGGTACGCTTAGAGCTTCCCATACGCATATTTTTACGCTCTAGTGCCGCATCAGCACGACATTGCTGCAGTGGCGTCTTGATATCCAGCGGGGGAATCGGCGTTGGTTTACCATTATCATCGATGGCGACCATCGTGAAGTAGCAGCTATTGGTATGGCGAATAGTACGCGCACGCACATCTTCTGCCTCAACGCGAATACCAATCTCCATCGAGGTATTACCCACATAATTGACACTCGCCGCAAAAGTGACCAACTCCCCAACATAGATAGGCTCACGAAACATAACTTGATCCACTGATAGCGTCACCACATAGTTACCACTGTAACGACTGGCACATGCATAAGCGACTTGGTCGAGCATTTTTAGTAGATCGCCACCATGGACATTGCCAATGAAGTTTGCCATATCAGGTGTCATCAAGATCGACATATATAATTCGTGGTTTAGAGGGGCTTTTTTGGCTGTTGAAGAAGTGTTGGACTGTGCCATAGTATTCCTTATTTAGCAGTGCTCTTTTAATGACAATATAAACGATGGATCATTAGTGTAGCGCGAATCACGCATTTTATGACAGTGTCTTGTCGCTCATCACTACTGAGCCAACGGTATTTATAGTTGATGTACTTTAAAAATAACAGAGCACTAGTGGGTTGCTGTTTTTAAAACATGAGTTGCTCAGCCGCTGTGATAACAGCACGCAAGTAAAACTTATAACAGTAGCACGTCTAAAGCTATAACAGGGATCCTTACCACTGATTGTAATAGACTAAAGAGGTTTAACTGAGCCAGTTAAACTGATACGCTAACCATGCCACAATCGCACTGACCGTCCCTGTTAGCAGTCCGCCCCATATAAAATCGATCACCGCTGCATCTAGAGTATAGCCTTTAAACAATGCCAAACTGGTAAAGTCATAAGTACCATAAGCCATTAGACCTATCAAGCCGCCCAATAAAAATATCTGGCCGATTGAACTGTGTGCTTTTATTTGTGGATACAAGATCAATATGCACAGCGCAAACAAATAAAACATATAAAACACGCCTGCCGCTATCATATTTGGCTCATCAGCAAGCAAATGGCCGATGCGTTTTTCATAGAACAACCCTGTCATGGTTTTGAGCCAGATCGCATCAATGCCCAAAAATATGATTACTGCTGCAAGATAGACAAACACATAACCCATGATAATCTCCTTTTATAATGGCCGCTAAATATTGACTACGCTTATACCCATCTGGCTATTTATCTATGCTTAGCATTAGGTTAATTGATTCGTTGGTAAGTCAGAAAAGTGCAGTGTATCGGTATTATTTGGCTTCACCGCGGTGACTTGTACTACGCCAATCGTCCGCTCCAAAAAGCCACCTTCACAGTAGCAAAAATAAAACACCCACAACCGAATAAAAGCTTCGTCATAACCAAGGGCACGGATGGCATCACGTTGTGCTAAAAAGTCAGCACGCCAATCACGTAAGGTATGAGCATAATCAAAACCGTAGTCATGCAGTTGTTTGATGACCATATCGGTATGCTGAGTAAACTGCTTAGTTAGCTCTTGGTTGGAGAGCAGGCAGCCTCCAGGGAAAATATGTGTCTGGATAAAGTCCACTGACTTTAGATAGTCTTCATAATTTTGATCGTTAAAGGTGATGGCTTGCAGCACCATCAGTCCTGTTGGCTTCAGTAAACTATTACATTTCGCAAAAAACGTCGGCAGATACTCATGACCGACCGCCTCAATCATCTCAATGCTGACCAGTTTGTCATAGTGTCCTGTTAGTTCACGATAATCTTGCTTGAGCAGCCTAATTTTACTCGACAGTCCCGCCTTTTCGACACGGCGCTGCGCCTCAGCATACTGGGCATCTGAGATGGTCGTTGTGGTGACCTGACAGCCATAATGAGTGGCGGCATAAATAGCAAAACCACCCCAGCCCGTACCGATTTCTATGACATGATCATTCGCTTGCAACTGTAAACGCTGACAGATGAGCGCCAACTTATGTTGCTGTGCCTGTGCCAGAGACGTCTCAGGTGTCAGATAGACCGCTGATGAGTACATCATGGTCGAATCCAAAAAACGCTCGTACATGGCGTTACCCAAATCGTAATGGGCTAGGATATTAGATTTTGACCCTGCTTGATCGTTGCCGCGGAGTCGATGTTTGGCTTTTTCTAATGCTTTACTCAACCCTGCAAAACGACTCTCCAGCCCATTAAGCACGGCTAGATTACGTGCAGCCAGTCGTATCAAACCTGTTAAATCTTCAGTATCCCACTCACCCTCTATATAGCTATCCGCAAGCGCAATCGAGCCACCAAATAACAGTCGGCGGTACACAGTGTTGTCATGAATCTTCATAGTGACATGTAATGGGTGTCGGCCTACCGCAGAGCTACTAAGATGAACAGAGGGTTTTTCATTGGATTTTGTGACATCCTCACCAAAGGTTTGACGGTTTGCAGCCCCTTTGCCAAAATTCTCAATGAGAGTCAAACTGCCAAATTGTAAGTTTTTTAACGCACGAAATATCGCTTGTCTTGCCAAATAATTCACACTATTATTCACGGGCGTTGCAAAAGCGCTGTTATTCATTGTTTTGCTCATACGAGCGCTAAGTTTCTCTAGTTTTGAGGTAGGTGTGCGATCGGTTGGCCTAGCTGGCATAATATTAACATCCTTATTGATACGTTTTTATTTCTTTGACGGATTTTTAAGTTTTTGCTGCGTGCTCTTACTATAGTCAATCCACTTTAAGTCAATCCACTTTAAAAAAACATACTGCTATTGGTATCAGTCGTCCTGCTGCTGGCTGTCAGCCAACTTTTCATCATAATGAATATAAGGGACTTTCTTGATTGCATAAAGCTTGAAAGCATGCCAATAAATACGTGTCAGCGACGTGATATTCATGAGCGGGTTTTTCCGCAGACTGTCAGTAACCCTATCTGCGGTCATACGTACACCTATCATCTTGATACCTGTTTTGAGTACTTCACCACGCGCATCACTGATATTGATAGCGATACGGACTTGTAGGCAATCATCTGCGCGCTTTGTCACTGTTACCTGCCAGCGGTATAGCTGGTCTATAGGATTAAAAGGTGACACATGAAAGTCTTTATCATGACAAAACTCTGTGTCCGTGCCATCAAGTAAGAACCCATAATAGTGACGCTTATCCCATGGAGTATTAGATACCTCGGCTAAAAGATGGGTCGGTACTCGCTGCTCATCAAAGCCTAGATAAAAATTAACGGGACTAAAATAAACACCCATATTACGACAAACCATCATACCGATCATATCGCCTGATGGAGCACTACCCGTCTGCTCAATAAATGCCTGACTGAGCCGCTGCTCAAGCGCCTGAATAGGGTTTAAATCCTGTTTTGTATCACTTTTATCTAGGCTGGCCAGAGTTTGTGAATCAGGACTTTTTAAATCAGAGCTTTGTGAATCAAGGTTTTGCAAGTAATCATCTGCACAAAACTGCTGTAATGCCTTTCGTTCTGTGGAAAATAACGATACCCCTTTTAACAAGGGCTTTCTTGACAAATTTTTCTTTAATGACAGTTTTTGGAATATCTTATTGTTGCCAAAAAATGAGGCTGTGACTTCAGGAAGCGGCTGTCCTGCTGATAAGGCACTGATATTGACACCCCAGTAGCGATACGGATACGCAAACTTATGCACGCTTGGCAATAAACGACTATGCCATGTCGTGCCATGAAAGATTTGATGGGGGCATCTGATATCAGACGAATGGGCTTCAATAGGCATAATACTCTCTTTTATGACCATGCTTTATGACCGTGCTAGGACTTTTATTTTACAAATGCTTATCTGGCTTTATGGCGACCAAAGAAACCCCACTTTTTCCTAATCGACGCCTGAGACTTTTGCTGTAAAGTAGTGACATACTCATTGAGTTCTTGGTTGGTAGTAGCACTCACCACTTGGCGCTTGTTAAGCTTACGAGAGTTTTTGTCCGCTTTAATAGGCAAGTCTCTGTAACGAAATGGCGTATGGGCGCTATCACCATCAGGCAGATGACTAGGATCTACGCTATCTTTGATATCGATTGCACTACCGAGAGCCTGACACACTCGCAATCCGCTACGCACTCCATCTTCATGAAAGCCATTGAACCAATATGCACCACAAAAATGCGTCTGTAAACCACTGCCAGAGATGCGTGACCACTCACTTTGAGCAGCCATCATCTCTTTATCAAAAATCGGATGGCTATAGTCAATACTTTTAATAGCTTGTGCTTCGTCGATGCTATTATTAAGTGTGTCTGGATTGAGCGTGACCAGATAATTGTGCTGCTTGGTTAAACGCTGCAAGATGTTCATATGATACGTCAGTACTGGCTTGGAGGCTAGCTGCTGGTTTTTTTGCATATGCTCTTTATTCAATTTACCATCAAGCCGCTCATCATCAAGTAGATAGTTCCAGCTCGCCCACGCCAGCGGCTTTTTCGGTAATACTTTGCTATCTGTATGCAGTACCGCTGTGTTTTTAGTAAAGCGAAACTTCTCTAATATTTCAGTTTCTTCCACACTGGCATCTTTTAACAGCTTCAGTGCTGTGTCTGCATGACAAGCAAAAATAACTTCATCAAAAGTGAGTTCTTGTGCATCTATCTGATCTTTAGCAGTCGTCATATTATTATCTATTACCGTTAGAGTAACATGACCCTCATAACGCACTACGGACTGCACAGGAGTATTGACTCGAACCACGCCCCCTGCCTTAACAAAGCGCGGAATGAGCTTATTGACATACTGTTTGGAGCCGCCTTTAATCGTAAACCACTGTGGGCGATTGACAATATCTAGTAGACCGTGATTATCAAAGAATCGTGCAAAGAATATCAAGGGTAAGTCTTGTACCTCTTCCAGGCTGGTCGACCAAATCGCGGAAACCATAGGCAGCAGATAGTTATCGGTAAACAACTTTCCATAACGCTTACTTGCCAAATAATGACCGAGGGTCTGCTCAGTGAAAACACTAGTGTCCTGCCCTTCTATACGCGCAGTCTCAAAGTCTTGGCGTAGCTGACGGATATGCTTATTAAACTGTAAAATGTCATTGATAAATCGCCAAAATTTAGGGTTTAAGACATTTTTACGCTGCGATAACAGCGTATTGATTGTATGTCCGTTGTATTCGAATTTCCGGGCGCTATTTTTGACCGAAAAACTCATATCCGTTGCCTGAAAAGATATTTGCAAATCATCAAGCAGACGAAAAAAATTAGGATAAGTGCGCTCATTAAAAACGATAAAACCCGTATCTATCGCACTCTTTTCTACCTGTTTGGCTGTTGCCTTTTTACCATACTGCAGCGTCACATCGATGGTATTTACATGGCCACCGATATAATCATTGGCCTCAAATATCGTCACTGCATATTGATTGGCTAAAGGTGGCTTAGATAAATAATGGGCGCAGGTCAATCCTGATACACCAGAGCCTATAATAGCGATGCGTTTTTTAACCTCAGTATTCACCGTCTTATCCGTTACTGATGCAAGTTTCAACGCTTTAAGTGGTGACTGAGCAGAGGTGCGCTGACGGCGAATAAACGACATAAACCCTTCCTTGATATTTAAATTTAATGTTCAAACTTGTTATTCAAATTAGATACGAATTTTTTGACTATTTTTTATTTATTTTTTCACTGACTTGCTGCCATAGCAGATCAGGTAGCAGCCCTAGCGTCTTAAGCGGTAAGGTAAGCTTTTTGGGAAACTCAATCACCTCATCTCCGTTTTCGATGCCATTACGAATGGCTTGGCTTGCCTGCTCGGTGGTTTGAATAAATGGCATCGGAAAGTCATTTTGCTTGGTCATTGGCGTTTTTACAAACCCTGGCACTACTAAACTGACGTCGACCTTATGTGGCGCTAAACTAATTTGCAAGGTTTTCATCAAATAATGAATCGCCGCTTTTGAGCTACCATAAGCTTCAGCACGAGCAAATGGCACATAGGCGGATGCAGAGCCAAGGCCAACCAAACGCCCTTGTGATGCAATCAGCTTAGGTAACGCCCCTTCAATGGCATGCGTTAGCGTACCCATATTGACGGACATCACTTTCATAAAAACACTGCTATCGAAATTTGGCATGTCTAAATACTCGCACATCCCCGCACCACAAATCGCTAAATCAATGTGCTCGATTTTATCAAAGGCCTCAATGACTTTATCACGATCCATAAGATCCAAGTCGATTTGTATTGCGCCTAATTCTTTTAGCTCAGATAAGGCGGCTTCATCACGGCCAACCGCGTATACCTCGTGGCCTGCTACTAAGTAATCTTTGGCCAGCTGATAACCAATACCAGAGGTCGCGCCAGTAATGAGGATGTGTAAGCTTTTAGGAGAGTCAGTCATTATAAACGTCCTTTTTATTAATGATCTATTAAAAACAGTCTGAAAGTATGAATTTTGGAATGCAATATAATCCTCAGACCACCCTCTATCATCTAGCAGACAGGGTTTTATGAATTTTTTATAGAGAAGCGCTTATTAGTAATTATTAAAATCAATATTATCTAAATTTATAAAGGTTAAATAATCATAATATAACATTCTATGGTTCATGTTGTAACTTCACAAATAACTTTGCACTGTCAATATAGAGAGCATACATACGTTTCATAGAGTCCTTATACGATTGGCGCTCAGTATTTGGGAATAAACACACTTTATTGTCTCTATTTTACGCCCTTTATTGTAATGCTATTTTTATAAAAAACTCAGCTTTGTTAACGATAAGAACGCTATTAATGGCGCTTTTCTAAGCAAAAACTTCTAATATTGAGAGATTATACAAAAAAGGCTTGACGTATTTTTTATCTTTGCTAGAATACGCCCCACTTAGCAACAACTCCTAAGAGTAAACTCTCAAGCGTTCATGTTAAGTAAATAGTGAGATCATTACGCCTCGCAAATTATTCCCCAATAGCTCAGTTGGTAGAGCGTCGGACTGTTAATCCGTGTGTCCCTGGTTCGAGCCCAGGTTGGGGAGCCATATTTTAGCAAGTAGCGGCTTTATATTATAAATGCTCAGCTATCTTTGCTAACAACAGCAGTACTTTGAATTTTCCTTGATTCAATTATGGCATTTGCCAAAACCCTCATCAGTTTGTTGAGGGTTTTTTTATGCTTATCTCTTTATGGCATTATTGTTTATAAACCAGTTATCTACGTTTCTGATAAATACACAGTAATAAACTGTCTTAAAAGCATAGTTTATAAGAAAAATTCTCTTTAATTGCTTATTAAGGTTGACAGACTCGAACTACTTGGCTAAAATACGCTCCACATAACGCAAACAAGCTTAGCAAGTTTACCGTTATAACAATTTATTCCCCAATAGCTCAGTTGGTAGAGCGTCGGACTGTTAATCCGTGTGTCCCTGGTTCGAGCCCAGGTTGGGGAGCCATATTATAA
>JARIEH010000258.1 GCA_029256865.1 Psychrobacter sp. | reverse complement strand
GAATCGTTTAGCCAGTGCAAACGAAATAGCCGCTGCTTGTATGTATCTTATTAGTGATGATGCAATATTTGTCACAGGTGAAACCATATCAGTAAACGGCGGCCAATACATGTCTTAAATTCAATATACTTATCGCAATATCAATTAAGTTATATTTGTTATCCCAATGAGTAACATTATGATTTTAATAATGATTATAATGTTACTCTAACAATCCCCACACGGAGCAATAGTATGTCACAATCAAATCCTCAAGATTTTATGAACCAATTCAACAATCTTAATGAGAATACACAAAAAATGTTTGAACCTTGGACAAAGCTAACACAAGCATTTGTGAAAAATGCTGAAACTATGACAGAGTTTTCACTCAATACCATTAAATCTTACTCAGAAATGGGTCTGGAAAACATGCGTCAGGTAGCTGGAATTGACTCTGCAGAATCTGCCAAAGAGTTCAATAGCAAGCAAGCGGAAATGCTGAATGTAATCAGTCAGCAAATGCTAGCAGACGCTAAGCGTATGACAGAGCTTGGCAATAGTATGCAAGAAGAAGTCATGAAAGTTATGGGTGAAGTTCATGGTGAAACCAATGAACAAGTCCAAGCTAGTATGCAAAAAGCAACTGAACAAGCCAAGAAAAAAGCTCAAGAGTACACAGATAACATGAGCAAGATGGCTGAAAAAGCGACTGAACAAGTATCAAAAGCTGCTGAGCAAGCGACTAAGGCTGCTCAACAAGCGACTGCAGCAGCTACTAAAGCCGCTGAGCAAGCGACAAAGGCTACTCAACAAGCCACTGAGCAAGCGACAAAAGCTACTCAACAAGCCACTCAGCAAGTATCAAAAGCTGCTGAGCAAGCCTCAAAGCCTGCGACAAGCGCCACAAGCGCAAAGACTGGTGCTACTAATACCAGCAATACAGCAAAAACAACCACTAAATAACTGTAATATAAATGATTATTAATAAAATTAATCATTTATATGATTATTATATTGGTCGTTATCGGCGAAATATTATGTAATTATGATACTTATTTACATGATGTTTAAAAGGTGGGTTAGAATACTTTCTCCCACCTTATTTTTATTGTGCTAGCGGTTTTTAGCTTGCTTGCATTTTCGTAAAACCAGATCTATTTTATAGATAGGAACATGGGTACAGATATGGATAACAAGCAATTTGATAAGGATAGTCGACAATCCGATGATCAAGCAAAAAATTCATCAAGCGAATCAAATGATCAACGTAATCAAGACAATACTAATAACCTTTTTGACTTTAACGCCCTCAGTCAACAGTATCTAAATCAGTTGAATCAAATAAGTCAACTGAACCAGAATTTTTCTAATCCATCCAGTCAAGCTTCAAATCCGATTGAAGCAAATATGAAGTTATGGCAAGACACAGTCAATAATTTTAGTCAATTCATGACGCCCAAAGCGACTGAAACCTCTGAAACTCAAAAATCAAACCAGCAAACTAAAAAAAATCAAACCAGCCAAAGTACTGAAAACGACATGAGTGGGGTTAACGAATTAACCCAAAAATTTTTTAACGAAACGTTAAAACGTGTCGGTCAAGATAGTAATGTGAATCAATCACTTATGTTAAATCTTGTAGATGGATGGCAGAACTTCACCACTGGTGTAACAGACAAAAGCCCCACTGTGTTGCTAGAGCAGCAAATGAACTTGTGGCAACAGCAGTTTCAATTGTCTCAAAACACGCTAATGAATGCGTTAGGTAACCAAACTGAGCCTCTTGTCACTCCCGAGAAAGGGGACAGGCGCTTTACAGATGAAGACTGGTCGAACAATCCCTATTTTGACTTTATTAAACAAAGCTACTTGCTCACCGTCAATAATATGATGGAAACTATAGATAATACTGAAGGTATTGATGAAAAGACACGTCAACGCTTGTCTTTTTTTACTCGTCAATGGTTGAATGCGGTCGCTCCGAGTAACTTTTTATGGAGTAATCCAGAGGTATTACGACTAACTAGGGAATCAGGGGGACAAAACCTAGTAAGAGGTTTGAAGCAGCTAACAGAAGACATGGAAAAAAGCTCTCAAATGCTTAGTATTCGTATGACTGATGATGATGCTTTTAAGCTTGGGGAAAATATCGCTACAACCCCTGGTAAAGTGGTGTTTCGAAACCGTATGTTTGAGTTGATACAATATACTCCGACTACCGCCAAGGTCAATAAACGTCCTCTGTTGATTATACCGCCATGGATTAATAAGTTTTATATCATGGATTTAAAAGAAGAGAACTCTTATATTCGTTGGGCGTTAGATGAAGGTCACAGTGTATTTGTTATATCATGGGCCAACCCAACTCGTGCCTATAAAGACGTCGGTATGGAAACCTATATGCATGAAGGTTTACTGACTGCCTTAGACGTCATTAAAGATATTACTGGTGAGCCAGATGCCAATGTCATCGGTTATTGCATTGGTGGTATGTTGCTGGCGTTGACCCTATCTTGGTTAACTGAGAATAAGCAGTCAGATAGAATTGCCAGTGCTACTTTCTGGGCCACAATATTTGATTTTAGTGACCCTGGTGATTTAGGGGTGTTTATTGATGAGCGTATTGTCAGCGCTCTCGAAAAGGAAGAAGAAGAACAAGGTGTCCTTGACGGGCGTATAATGGGCGTTGCCTTTAGTCTGTTACGTGAAAATAGCCTTTATTGGAATTATTACGTACAAAACTACTTAAAAGGTGAGCGACCAATGCCTTTTGACCTGTTGTATTGGAACTCCGATGCCACCAACGTCACTGCAGCATTGCACAGCTTTGTATTGCGCAAATTATATCTAGAAAACAAAATGATTGAAAAGGGTGCGCTAGAATTTGATGGTGTGAAGATCGATTTGTCAAAAGTCACTACGCCCACCTATGTCGTAGCAGCATTGCAAGATCATATTGCCAAATGGAAGGGTAGCTACCAGGCGACACAAGTACTTGGTGGTGATGTGACATTTGTACTCGGTGAATCAGGACATATAGCTGGCATTATCAATCCGCCAACAGGTAAATATGGTTTTTATGCTCATGATGAGTATGGCGCAGACCCTGATGAATGGTATGCCAAAGCAGAAAAACAAGATAGGAGTTGGTGGCTTCATTGGCAAGAATGGATCAATAACTACACGGCAGACAAAGTAGAAGCCCGACAACCTGGTAGTGATTATAAAGGTAAAGAATGGCAGGTACTGTGCGACGCTCCAGGAGAGTATGTACATGTCAGGGCAGAAGAGGCATTACGCGCAGTCAGTCTCTAGCTTTTCCTGATATTCAACAGGGTTATATATAGTCAATCCACTATAGTATCGAGACAAAGAAACGGAGTGCAAGCCATATATCCATAGGCTAAGCAAAGTTGACGCTGTAACGAGACTATAGTGATTAGACCATAGAGTTCAAAAACGACAGTGTCTGTGCCACAGTCAAAATCTATACAGCCCCTAATGAAATGTACGATGTACATAAAAATTCTATCCTCAAATTAATACTGGAAAAACCTATGTCAGATATCATCGAAGACAACATTGAACATCCAGACAAAGCCGAAGTATGGTTAAGTCGTAAAAACCCACATCATAGAGCCACAAGCTCAATACCAAATTTTCAAGATATGCTGAAGCATCAATTTTACAAGAGAGAAAGTAATATTGATCAATATAATCTGCGAAATCGTTATAAATTAGAAAGTAACAGTTTGCTAATAGATGTCACTTCAAGGCACCTACAGCAAAATCATCAACAAATAAAAGAAAACGTACAAACGCTGAAGCAAAATACTCAGAACCTGACAAAGAGTTTTAAGAAGGCCTATACACCTGACAGATTATGGCAAGAATGGCTTAGCTATAGTACTGATAGTAGTAAGCGCTTGTTGCAAACAGTTGAGGTGCTTAAAGAGCGCGGTGATGTTTTTCTTGAGCATGAGCTTGCTGGCTGTCCACCTGTTTTAGATTATGATTATGACGTTATCATGGATGCAAGTCAGTTTGAACGTCCATGTAACTATGTATTGCTAAGAATAGTACCGCCTGCAGGTATCGTTACTAACGATAATAAGCGTCCTTATATTATTATCGATCCTAGAGCTGGGCATGGTGCTGGGATTGGTGGCTTCAAACATGAAAGTCAGGTCGGTGTTGCCCTTAATCGGGGCCACCCTGTATACTTTGTGGCGTTTAAGCGTCTTCCAGAGCCGTCTCAAACCATTGCTGACGTTACTTATGCGGAAGGAAAGTTCGTCCGCGAGGTAGAGAAAATACATCCACGTTCAGATGCTCCTGTCATCATTGGTAACTGTCAGGGTGGCTGGGCAGCACTTATTTTAGCGGCAACCAATCCAGACATCAAAGGCCCTATCGTCCTGAATGGTGCGCCTGTATCAGCGTGGAGCGGAGAGGTTGGCGTTAACCCAATGCGTTATAAAGCAGGTGTCAACGGTGGTACTTGGTTATCCATGCTCAGTGCTGATATGAATAATGGCGTGTTTGATGGGGCAGCGCTTGTCCATAACTTTGAACAGATGACACCCTATCGAAATTATGTAGGTAAATATTACGATTTATACAAAAACCCACAGGCTAACCGTCAGCGTTTTCTTGATTTTGAGCGCTGGTGGGGTGGGTTTTTCTTAATGAATGATAAGGAAATCCAGTGGATTGTAGAAAATATCTTCATTGGTAATCGTCTGGCTCGCAATACAGGACAGCTAGAAAAAGGGGTGAATATTGATTTGCGTAATGTCAAGGCGCCGATTATCGCCTTTGCCTCGCGTGGTGATGATATCACTCCGCCCCAACAGGCATTGTCATGGATCTTGGATGCCTATAGTGATGAAAAAGACGTAGAGGTGTGTGGTCAACGCATCATCTATATGATTCATGAACAAGTCGGTCATTTGGGAATTTTTGTCAGCTCAAAAATTGCTAATAATGAGCATACTGGCATTGCATCCATCATGGATATGATTGAAGTTTTACCACCAGGTCTCTATGAGTTAGATATTGCTAGCTTTGAAGGTACTGGCGAAGAAAAAACTTTCTCAGTGAATTTGGAGCGTCGTACTTTTGAAGACTTAAGCCAAGCGATAGGAAAGTATCGCACGGACGAAGAGCCCTTTAAAGCAGTGCATCGCTATTCTATGTCTCAAACTCAAGCGTATGAGCATAACTTGCGTCCATTGGTGAAAGCCATGAGCAATGAAACTTCTGCTCAGTATCTTCGTACTATGCATCCACTGAGACTGCAAAGAAGTATATGGAGTAGCAAAAACCCACTAGCAGTTGCTGCCAGTAATTTAAGTCAAGTGATCACTGGTACTATTGAAAAAAATCAAAGTGAGAATTTTGTTCCCGTACAGACCAACAAAGAATCATATGATCCTTCGGACTTTTATGGCAGAGTCAAACTACCAGCCATTGAATCTTTGCAGCAGGATAACCTTTTCTTGCAAGTAGAAAAAATGTTCATGGATAGTACGAGAATGACCCTTGATTTCTGGCGAGATTGGCATGGTAGGTACACGGAGAGTGTGTTTTTCCGTATTTGGTCAATGCCTTGGTTCCGTCAATACGGTGAGCAAGTAGGTTCACGTCGTCTTTTAAATAGAGACTCTTTGCATGAATTGCCAAAGGTAGATGAAGCGCTGACTAGAATGGCTAAAGGTGGTTTTAACGAAGCGGTTGTGCGTATGCTTATCTTGAGTAATATTGTCGCTGACAATAATATAGATCGTAACCAACTGATGCGTTTTACGGAAGTTCTGACTGAGCAAGAACCCTTTACGCATATGTTGCAAGCTGATTTGTCGGCTATGATACATACTCAGACGCTAATCGTTCGTTTTGCGGAAGATGAGTCGATCACATCACTGAGCAAACTGTTAAAAAACAAAGCCGAGCGTATTGAGGCTCTTAAGTTGGTTCGCTATGTGGTCGGTGATAAGCTAGTAAAGAAAGATCCTGCTATTTTGTCTGTTAAAAATCGTATCGAAGCCGCGTTAGATTTGACGGATGCTGATATAAAATAGAAAGTTTTGTATAAATTAAGTAAATCAATCCTAAATGTTTTTGAATATTTAAGTAGGTTTCGCCTCAAGTATTACTTTACTTGAGGTTTTTTTATACCTAATGATTTTTGTAAAAGATAAAGAAAGGCATAACTCCTATACAATTACGTTATCATTATAAATGACGTAACAACTGTTAAACGGCAATGATGAAGGAAATAACGCTTGCTTAATCTAAGATACTTTTAGAGATTGGCGAAGAGATCTATCAAATACTATAAACAAGGAAGGCGAATCATGCACAAAGGTAGCAATAAAGTTGCTGATACTAACAAAGCAAATAATGAGATTTTTAAGGTAAAGAATACCAAACACTTTACCTCGTTGCCATTTGTGAAGTCAGCTGTAATTAGCACTTCAATAGCTGCGATGATCGCAGTTTCAGGCTGTGCAACCAGCTCGTTATTAGAAAGTAGTGATAAGCAGAAGCAGGTTAGCTCAAAGACAGTTAAGCTAATATTGTCTGAAGATCAAATTGTCGCCTTTGGCCGTCCCGCACAGCCCATAGCCAACATGCCAAACAGCACCATGGTGATTGTAGGTGAAAAAAACAGCTATGTACTTACTCAAGGTGGGACGGAGATGGTAAGTTTACTGAGCAATCTGACACCAAAGAACATTCAGGTCGATAGCGAGATGAGCTTTTACTCTCCAAAAAACGACGGATATTTTCAAGGCCAAATGAAGTTGTCTTATGCAAAACTTAAAGATGAGTTTGAGCGCTCTGATTATCAGTTCTTTTTGCAAAATGGCGGCAAAGAGTGTACCTCAGCAAGTGATCAGCGTATTAATGCTCAGCGATTTTGTTTTAGTGTTCCCATTAAAGGCGCTATCTATCCACAGGTTAGTAACTTAAATTTAATCCAAGCCAAATATAAAGCGCTGACAAAACCTTATACGGTGAGTTTCTATACCGAGTCAACGCAAAATGAAATCTCTGGTAGTGGGAGAAGTGGTGCTCAGAAACTTGTTTTATTGCCGTTTGCATTGGCTTTTGATGTGGTCACTTTTCCAGTACAGCTATTAGACAGTCTTTAAGAATAGGTAAAAGCTGAGTGAAAAAAATAAGAGCGACTATAAGGTTATAGCTGCTCTTTTCGGCTTTCAATTGTTTAGTGGGTTGAGGAACAGTCACGCTATGTAGTCCATTATTTAGTGTAAACTATAAAAATAGGGTGTCACTAAAGGCTTCATAATTTTAAAACTGAATGACAGTAGCAAAGATTTAATCAGATCTTATATAGAATTTTTTGAAAGAGTCAGGAAGACTCTATTACGAGCTAGGTATAGTAATTACTATAATTTTAGACAATAAAAAACCCACTAAATAGTGGGTTTTAATATTTGTTCTAAGATGAACTATCCGAAAATGGTGGGGATGGAGAGACTCGAACTCTCACACCTTTCGGCGCCAGAACCTAAATCTGGTGCGTCTACCAATTCCGCCACATCCCCATTTTCTGTTACTTTATC
>JARIEH010000203.1 GCA_029256865.1 Psychrobacter sp. | reverse complement strand
GATGCAGTTGATGAGCGTAGCAGTAACGTACAAACGCGTCCACCAGTGGTTACCATTATGGGCCACGTTGATCATGGTAAAACCTCGTTATTAGATAAAATTCGTGAGACGAAGGTGGCTACAGGTGAAGCGGGCGGTATTACGCAGCATATCGGTGCTTATCATGTGAAAACCGAACGTGGTGTGATTACTTTCCTTGATACTCCAGGTCACGCCGCTTTTAGTGCCATGCGTTCACGCGGTGCTCAAGCAACGGATATCGTTGTTTTAGTGGTCGCTGCTGACGATGGTATGATGCCGCAAACTGAAGAAGCGATTGATCATGCGCGCGCTGCTGGTACGCCACTTATCGTTGCCATTAACAAAATGGATAAGCCAAGCGCTGATCCTGATCGCGTGTTAAATGAATTGACAGCCAAACAAGTCGTATCAGAAGAGTGGGGTGGCGATACGCCAATGGCGCGTATCTCAGCCAAAACTGGCGATGGTATTGATGGTCTACTTGAGCTTATTAGCTTACAAGCTGAGTTAATGGAGCTAGAAGCGCCATTAGACGGTGCTGCTCAAGGTGTGGTTATTGAATCGAAACTTGAGAAAGGCCGTGGTCCTGTTGTTAGCGTATTGGTCAAAAAAGGTACGCTGAAACAAGGCGACTTAGTATTGGCGGGTGAGTATTACGGTAAAGTTCGTGCAATGATTGATGAGCGTGGTCAGCGTATCAAGTCAGCTGGTCCCTCTATCCCTGTTGAGATTTTGGGCTTACCTGAGACCCCAGCTGCTGGTAGTGAATTCTTAGTTGTCACGGACGAGAAAAAAGCACGTGAAGTGGCTGACTTTAGAGCCAACCGTGAGCGTGAGAGTCAACTTGAGCGTCAGAACAAGATGCGCTTAGAAAGCATGTTTGAGCAAATGGAACAAGGTGATGTATCGTTCTTAAATATCGTCCTCAAAACAGATGTTCGCGGTTCGCTTGAAGCATTACTTGCTGCATTGAATGAGCTTTCTACTGATGAAGTCAAAGTGAGAGTGATAAGCTCAGGTGTTGGTCCTATCTCTGAGTCTGACGTTACTCTTGCAGAATCTAGCGAAGCAGTATTACTAGGCTTTAACGTCCGTGCTGACAGTACCGCACGCCGTAAAGCAGATGCTGCTGATATGGATATTCGTTATTACAGCGTTATCTATGGCTTGATCGACGATGTAAAAGCAGCCATGAGTGGCATGCTGGCTCCAGAACATCGCGAGAAGATCTTGGGTGTTGCTGACGTTCGTGAAGTGTTCCGTTCAAGCAAGTTTGGTGCAGCTGCTGGTTGTATGGTGGTTGAAGGTACGATCTATCGTAACAAACCAATTCGTGTCTTGCGTGATGATCAGGTCATCTTTACTGGTCAGTTGCAGTCATTACGTCGCTATAAAGAAGACGTTAATGAAGTGCGCACCGGTATGGAATGTGGTTTAGCCGTTCGTGGATATGACGTTGAAGCGGGTGATAAGATCGAAGTCTTTGAAATCCAAGAGTTTGCACGTACTATCTAAGGGTATTACTAAACATAATATATGTTTAGTCAGTTGATCTTAGATTAACGTTATAATCGTGTACTGAGGTCTAACAGGTTCATCCTGCTAGGCCTTTTTTATCGTATATTTATATCCTCAGATACCATTGATTTATTAATATTAAAAACAGGAAATTAGTATGAGCCAACGTCTACAACGCTTAGCTGACCAGATTCAGCGTGAGCTAGCCGTTCTTATTCGTGACGAAGTCAACGATCCGCGCCTGACTGGCTTTGTGACCATCTCTAGCGCCAAGGTCAGTCCAGATTTAGGTTACGCAGATATTTACGTTACGATCATGGAACCTGAACTTAACGATGCTATGACTAAGAGCAGTCATGAACAAAGCGTGCAAGTACTTAATAAAGCGGCAGGCTTTTTGCGTACTGAGCTCAGCCACAGTTTAAAAACACGTACCACGCCGCGCCTACGTTTCCATTATGATGAAGTAACGGCTCGTGGTAACTATATGATGGACTTGATCAGCCAAGCCGTCACTAAAACTGAGCAAAACGAAGCAGACGAGTAATTTTTTATTATGTCGATATCTTCAGCTAAACAAAAAATCTCGGGTGTCATTTTAGTAGACAAGCCAATAGGCATGACTTCACAACAGGTGGTGTCAAAAGTTAAATATTTGTTTAAATCATCTGTACATGATAGCAAAAAAGCGGGTCATACGGGGACGCTCGATCCTATGGCAACAGGTCTATTGCCTGTCTGTTTGGGTGAGGCAACGAAATTCAGTCATTATCAGCTCGATGCCGACAAATCTTATCAAGCCATCATTTTGCTTGGTCAGCAGACTGATACTGGTGATGCAGATGGGCAGGTAACCGCACAAGCAGCTGTACCAAAGCTTGACAAAGAACTTCTAAACAGTATCGTTCAGCAATTCTCAGGTGCGCAGCAGCAAACGCCACCCATGTATTCTGCCTTAAAAAAAGATGGAAAAAAGCTGTATGAATATGCGCGTGCTGGTATCGAGGTTGAGCGTGCAGCGAGAGACATTTTTATTAAGGATATCTCTTTAATAGCGCTCAATGGACAGCAGCTTCAGCTGACAGTAACTTGTACTAAAGGTACTTATGTCCGTGTATTAGCAGAAGATATTGCCAAAGCACTGGGTACTTTAGGTCATTTAATCGCTTTACGCCGTTTAAAAACAGGTAAGTTTTTGATCGATGATGCCATAACTTTACCGCAGTTAGAGGCGCTGGCATTAGAAGGTCGCCTGTCGCAGCTATTACCCACAGATGCCTGTGTCGATATCGACGCAGAGCTTACTTTAAACATTGAGCAGTGTGCTCGTGTGAGACAAGGTCAACGATTAAACGTCATTAATCAACTTACTGATGAACTGCAAGAATATATAGCTCACGCTGTCACACAAGAGTTGGTGTCTGCTGCAAGCAGTAGTAATCAAGAAAACATTGCTGATAATCAGCCAGTATTACATGAGGTCCCTGTAGATATTCGTTTGATTAATGAGCAAGGGCAGTTTATTGGGTTGGGCGCAGTCAGTTTAAATGGTCGCTTACAACCTAAAAAATTGATCCAATGTAGTTTATGACTGAGTTAGACATTACGATTGCTATCAATTTGAGAGCAATCCTCTTAACTGATTGAATTTTGGGTAAGAGTTTACTCGCTCATTACATTAATCACATATCGTCACACTTTATTGCAGGTTTCTCCTATGGTGAAACCTGTTTTTTTTGTACAGTAGTTTAGTCAGTTAGGGAAAGCTGCATAAAAACAATAAGAACTAACCACAATAAAAAAACATCTCAGAGGAGATTTTACTAACAACTCAAGAATAATAATAGATTTGTATTGTATAGAATAAAAACCAATAACAAATCAAACTCTAAAGAAATATCTGCATACAACATATGTTTCTATAACAAGAGAAGGGATATTATGAAAACGATTGCTTTTTTACTACATAATAATTTTGAACAAGCAGAGTATGAAGACGTTAATAACCAACTGAAAGAAAAAGGTTATAACACAGTACTTATCACTACCAACGAAGAAAAAGAAGTTCAAGCGATGAATCAGGACGTCGATAAAGGCGATACCTTTACCGCTGATCTCTTTGCCAGTGAAGCCAAAGCTGAAGATTATGATGCTTTAGTCCTACCAGGTGGTACCGTAAACGCGGATACGATGCGTGGCAATAAAGAAGCACATAGCATAATCAATGCCGTTAACGACGCAGGTAAACCGTTGGCAGTTATTTGTCATGCCCCTTGGGTGCTTATCAATACAGGGATTGCAAAAGGGAAGACCTTAACCGCTTATCATTCATTACAAACAGATTTAGAAAATGCTGGTGCGAACTTTGTCGATAAAACGGTACAAGTAGATGGCAACCTAATTACTTCGCGCAATCCAGACGATATTAGTAATTTTGTGGAAGCAATCAACAACGCATTATCATGATTCAGCGAAACCATCACTTCATGTTTATTTAAAACTTACTTTCAATCATGACAATTCAATTCTGACACCAAAAAAGGAAAATACCATGACACAGCTTAATCCAAATGATACTAAGTTTGAACAGCAGCAATCTGAATCAGAAATTTCATCATTAAAAAACCAAACCGAAGATAATTATGAAAAAGACACAGACGCGGCTGCAGAACGTATTGCAGAAAATGTGGAAGAAGCTAAGAAAGATAAATAAGACCAACCAGATAGCTTTGATACGATAATCTAAAAAATAGGTACTGGTTGTTTTACAGCTAAGACCTATTTTTGCTAAAAGTATAGAAAGGGAAGATATTATG
>JARIEH010000227.1 GCA_029256865.1 Psychrobacter sp. | reverse complement strand
TTGAACAACAGCGTGTGCAGCAAGCACAAAGACTCTATGATGAGACTTTAATTCTTGTCAAGGGTCAGGAGATAAGTCCACGACTTCTCTTGCAGGGTATCAAGCTTGCTGCCGCACAAAACGACATTACCGCACGTCAGCAGTTGGCGCAGCAGCTACTATCCGCTTATCCATTAAGTGATGAAGCAAAACAACTTAAGACTTGGCTTAACCATCCAGAGGCATCATGGAAATGACCACCCCCCCATCGAACAATCAATCCAACACTCAGGGATCATTTGGTGCCATGCTGCAGCAAGCCCGTAAAAATAAGCAACTAAGCTTAGAGGATGTATCGCGCGAGCTGTTTATTTTAAAGCGCCATTTACAAGCGATGGAAGATGAAAACTTCTCAGCATTGCCACAAACTGCTTTTGCACGCGGGTTTGCTATTAATTATGCAAAATTCCTAGATTTAGATCCCGTACAAGTAGCGAACAGTTTTGATGCAGCCTATCCTAATGAATTGAAAGTCCAGTCGACCAGTAATATTGATTCACCCCTACGACCAATGGGTACCTTGCAACGCGATAACAATAGCCGCATCCGCTTTAATCCTTTACTGATTATTGCCGTTATAGGATTGATTATCTTAGCAGTATTTTTATTCCGCATGGTGACCAATGCTAGTAAAGACAGCCAAGATACCACTCCAATTGTTGATAACCTGTCCGCATCAGAGCAAGCTCAAGGGGCATCTATTGATACCCGTGTCCTTGATAATGTCGGTGCATCTGGTTCTGCCCTTAATTTGAATAATACGACTGCGATGGCGAATGCAGCATTAGACATCACCGTTACTGATAATACTGATATTAGTATTACAGATGCTTCAGGTGCCAGTTTGATGTCTGGTCGGCAAACCGTCGGTGATTATAAGCTGTTTGGGACACCACCATTCAATATTCAAATTGATAATGTAGACAATGTTACTGTCTTGCTCAACCAAGAATCTGTCGCTTTAGATCAATATGCGACCGATAAACAGGCCAGTTTTGCCTTAACACCTTGATAAGTTTTAATTCTTAGGCGCTTTAATTTTAATTAGAGCATGTATTATCAGTTAATGGTTTAATTCTATCTTTTGCTACGCTAAAAGGATTCATATATGTCAACGTCATCGCCTATTAATCGTCGTCCTACCAAAAAAATATATGTCGGTGATGTCGCGATTGGCGGCGATGCACCGATCAGTGTGCAGAGTATGACCAATACCGACACTTGTGATGTGGCAGCGACTGTTGCCCAAATTGAGCGCTGCGTTGAAGCAGGTGCTGATATGATGCGTGTATCAACGCCCACAATGGATACGGTCAAAGCTTTTGGTGAAATTCGCAAACGGGTCAGCGTGCCCTTGATAGCCGATGTGCATTTTGATCACAAAATTGCGCTTGCGGTTGCCGAAGCGGGTGCGGATTGTTTGCGTATTAATCCTGGAAATATCGGTAGCGATGCCAAGGTACGTGAAGTAGTCGCTTGTGCCAAGCATTACAATATTCCGATTCGTATTGGCGTCAATGCCGGCTCACTCGAAAAAGACATTCAGCGTAAATATACTGAGCCAACTGGCGAGGCGATGCTAGAATCGGCCATGCGCCATATCGATATTTTAGAGCGCTTGAACTTTGATCAATATAAAGTGTCGGTCAAAGCCAGTAATGTGTTTCTAACCTTAGATGCTTATCGCTTGATTTCTGCTCAGATTGATAATCCGCTACATTTAGGCGTTACAGAAGCGGGTGTTTATCGTACGGGCGCGGTCAAGTCTGCGATTGCACTGGGTGGTTTATTATTAGATGGTATTGGCGATACCATTCGCATCTCCTTGGCAGCAGAGCCTGAAGAAGAGATTAAGATAGGGTTTGATATTTTAAAGTCGCTCAATATCCGCTCTAACGGCGTAAATTTTATTGCTTGCCCAAGCTGTTCACGGCAAGAGTTTGATGTCATCAAAGTGATGACGGCTTTAGAGGCACGTTTAGAAGACATACGTGAACCGATGAACCTATCCGTTATTGGTTGTAAAGTGAACGGTCCAGGTGAAGCAAAAGAGGCTGATATCGGCATTGTGGGGGCAGCGCCCAAATCATTGGTCTATCGTATGGGTGAAAAAAGTCACCTCATCGATACTAATAATCTGGTTGATGAGATAGAAGGTATGGTAAGGGCGCATGCTGAAGACTTGGCAAAGTTGCGTGAAAACGAGATCATAAGAGTTAAGTAGGATAGTGATAATTGATTACGACTTAGCTATAAGTTATAAGATTAGCATGGATAAAAACAATAGAAATGACGGCGATAACTTTTAAGGATATGACTGCATCATGATCAAAGCTATTAAAGGGTTTAATGATATTTTGCCAGAACAGTCAGCTAAATGGCTAAAACTGGAAGCAATATTGGCAGATGTATTGGGTAGATACGGTTACGAGCATATTCGCTTACCGATCGTTGAGCAGACAGATTTGTTTGCTCGTGCTATCGGTGGTGCTACGGATATCGTTGAAAAAGAGATGTATAGCTTTACCGATAAGTCAGATCCGCCAACGCCTCTAACCTTACGTCCTGAAGGTACTGCAGGCGCGGTACGAGCGGTGATTGAACATAACCTACTGCGGGGCGACACCCCAAAGCTTTGGTATATTGGGCCGATGTTTCGCTATGAGCGTCCGCAAAAAGGCCGTTATCGTCAGTTTCATCAGATAGGCGTAGAGAGTTTCGGTAGTGCTCTGCCAGATGCTGATGCCGAATTGATTGCGATGACGCATCTGATGTGGCAAGAGCTGGGTCTAAAAGATGAGATGCGCCTAGAGCTGAATAGCCTAGGAGAGACCGATGAGCGTCGTGCTTATCGCGAGGCGCTGGTGGCTTATTTAACCGATAAGCAAGATCAGCTTGATGAGGATAGTAAGCGCCGCCTAACCACCAATCCATTACGTATCCTTGATAGTAAAGAGGCGTCTACACAGGCGCTACTTGCTGATGCGCCTAAGCTGGCTGACTTCTTAGGGGAAGAGAGCGTTGCGCATTTCGAGCAGGTTCAAGCGTATTTGACAACCCTAGGCATCGATTATGATATCAATCCGCACTTGGTACGGGGTCTAGATTATTATAATAAAACGGTCTTTGAGTGGGTCACAGATAAGCTTGGTAGTCAAGCGACTGTCTGTGCTGGCGGACGTTATGATGGACTGATAGGACAACTAAAGTCTGTCGGCGTGCGCGATGATAAACCAGTCAAATCTGAGCCTGGTGTTGGTTTTGCGATGGGTCTTGAGCGTTTATTATTGCTTATCGAAGCCGTTGCCCCGATGCCAGAAACCTCAGCTTGTGATGTTTTTGTCGTGGCGCATCCTGATGTATTTACCGCGGGCTTTAGTTATGCGCAAAGATTGCGTTATAGCCGTCCAGATCTAAGAGTCAAAATGGCGAGTGCGACCAGTTTAAAAGCGCAAATGAAAAAAGCGGATAAATCGGGGGCTGGGTTGACAGTCATCATTGCGCAGCAGGAACTGGATGATCATACGATTAGCATTAAAAATATGCAGACGGGCGAGCAGAGTACAGTGGCGCAAGATTGGTTGGATGCAACAGAGAATTTTACGCGTCCTCAGTAATTTCGTCATTGAGTGCCCTGTCGTCAGCTGCACTAAGTGGTAGCAGGCTAAATTGTCATCACTCGCTGTTTTGCAATTAGTTTTAATAACTAGATTTTATCAGGTAAATAAATATGGTTCAGAATACTCAGTCGCCAAATGCAGATAACTCGATGCAAGCGCTCAAGCAATACGGCAGCTATATCGTCACCGCTATTTTACTGGCATTAGCAGGCTATTTTGGCTGGACCTATTGGCAAGATAATCATGCGCGGGTAGATACCGTTGCTGCTGATCACTATGCTGATATTCAAAGACTGAATGAACAAGTCAGCTTAGCGGCGCAAAACCCCGATCTAGAAGCAGAAGCGCTAGCAGGGCTTGCTGCGAGCCGTGAACAGCTCAATCAAGATATAGATGCTTTGGTGAGCACTCATGGCAATTCGGTCTATGCTTGGCAAGCACTCATGATTAAAGCCCGTCAGCAAGCGGATAGTGATGATTTCACTGGTGCTACCGAAAGCTTAAAACAAGCATTATCAATAGATTTGGGTGATGCAGGGTTAAGTGCGATTACCCGCTTACGCTATGCGCAGACATTATTGTCAGCAGGCGATGCTGATGCGGCGCTAGCCGAAGCCAATAATGATGTGCCCATCTCTTTTGAAGCGAGTCAGCAAGAGCTGTTAGGTGATATTTATTTGGCGCAAGATAATAAAGACTCTGCTATAAAATCTTACAAAAATGCTTGGGAGCTACTTCGTAAACGTCAAGAGACTCGTGCGGTACTAGCATTGAAGATGGAAAGTCTAGGTATCGTGCCTGAACCCATTAGCGAGCAAGCAAGTCTTATTCAAGCGGCTGCTCCAGCAGCGCCCATAGTGATAGAAAGTGGCGATATTGAAGCCGGTGTTAACAATAGTAACGATTCTGACTCAGCAGCGCAGTAAATCAGCAGTACAATAAGCCATAGTTTATATTGATGATATCTGTTATTTTATTGACAGTTAATTTATTCGTAGTGAGAACATACAATGACCCGATCTATTCGCTTCAGCAAGATGTCAAAGGGCAAGACCATAAAGGCCACTGTCATGCACGTGGCGGTATTGGCGCTAATGACGACGGCTGTCGTTGGCTGTAACCGTAGTATCAAGCCGGTTGTAAACGACCCAGTAAAACTGGTACAGATTGCACAGCCTATTAGTGTGCTGCAACCCGTGTTTAGCGTTGATGTCGGTAATAAAAAAGCCAGCAAAAAAGACCCCCTTAATCTGCAAGTTGGTTATGGTAATGAGCAAATCATAACTGCTTCACGAGGAGGTGATGTAACGGGCTTTAATACTGCTGGACAGCGTCTATGGTCAGTGAATGTTGATGATCAAATCACTGGTGGGGTAACATTAGACGAGTTTAGCCAAACAGCGATTGTCAGTACACGTAGCGGTCTAGTCATGGCGTTTGATAGTGCAACTGGTGCCAAGCGTTGGCAGAAGCAACTATCGGGATCCGTGTTGACGCCTGCGCTTATTAGCAACAATCGAGTAATTTTATCCGCCAATGATGGCTTCTTACATGGTTTGTCTTTGCAAAATGGACAATCGGTTTGGCAGTTTGCAACCCAAGTACCCGCGATTAGTGTTCGCGGTAGTGCAGCGCCGACGTTGTTAGATGATAAGACAGCGTTACTTGCTACTGCTGATGGTCGTTTGCATGCGCTCACCGCTGATAGTGGTCTGCCACTGTGGTCGAGACGTGTCGGTGTCGGTACAGGCAGCAGCGAAGTTGAGCGGATGAGTGATGTCGATGGTATGCCTATCGTAAATAATAATCAGTTATTTGCCATTAGCTATAGTGGACAATTGATTGGTATTGATCTAGCGTCACGGCAGGTGATGTTCGTTAATGAACTTGCTAGTCTTAAGTCCTTAGCGGTCAATGCTCAGCAAGTCATTGCTACCAGCTTGGATGGTAAAGTCGTCGCCTATGACCGTACTAATGGTCAAGTGATATGGGAAAGTGAGGTACTGGCTTATCGCGCGTTGACTAATCCTGTGATGATTGGTAGTTATATAGCGGTTGGAGATCTTGATGGAGTAGTACATTTATTTGATCCAGCGACTGGTAATATCGTTAGCCGAGTTCAGACCAAAGGGGCATTAACCAATCTGCAGGTACAAGGTAATCGCTTAATGACTCAGAGTACCTCAGGACAAGTGGCTATCTGGCAGATGATCCGTTAAACGTACTTTTTTGGGTGGCCTATTACGGTATTGTCGTTATATAGCACCTATAAGGTATGGCTGGTATGAAATGTAAACGCTGCTTAGTCAGCGTTTAATGCCTTGTATAATAGCGGCGTTTCACGTAATCTATGCGCCCCTGATATAATGAAGTAATGACAATCCTGTTACGATATTAGACTCGTTTAGTTTGATCAGTACATAGCTTTCGTGCGCTATTTGATTGTAAGAGATCAGTCTATATCCACACGCCCTAATGTATTAGCTATCCAAATTTGCGCTAATATGACGCATATCCGCTGTCAATATTATCCGACACTGTATCCATAACTGCACACAATAGAGAGTAACGAATGAGTATCAAGCCTGTGGTCGCCTTAATTGGTCGCCCAAACGTAGGTAAATCTACCTTGTTTAACCAATTTACCAAAAGTCGGCAGGCGCTTGTTGCCGATCTATCAGGTCTCACTCGTGATCGCCAATATGGTGATGCAGAGTATGAAGGCAAGTCGTTCATCGTCGTCGATACAGGCGGTATTGGTGAAGCAGACGATGGCAGAGGGGATATCGATGACTATATGTCCGAGCAGTCGCATACGGCGATTCATGAAGCCGATATCATCGTCTTTGTCGTCGATGCACGTGCTGGTATGATTGGCGCAGACGCTGAGATTGGTAAGTTTTTACATACTTTAGGCAAGCCTGTTTATGTCGTAGCAAATAAAGTCGATGGTGTCCATGATTCTGCTCCTGCCGAATTTTATGCATTGGGATTGGGCGAACCTTACCCGATGGCAGCAAGTCATGGTCGCGGGGTCGGTAACTTGCTAGAGGTTATTACCGCTGATATGCCTGAGCAAGAAACAGTACGTGAACCAGATGGTTTAAAGCTTGCGATCATTGGTCGTCCAAACGTTGGCAAATCAACGTTGGTGAATCGTCTACTTGGTGAAGAGCGGGTTGTGGTGTTCGATATGCCTGGCACCACGCGCGATAGTATCTATATTCCCTATAAGCGCGACGGGAAAGACTACGTGTTGATTGATACTGCTGGCGTCCGTCGCCGTGGCAAAATAGACGAAAAAGTAGAGAAGTTTTCTGTCATTAAAACCTTACAAGCGATTGAAGACTCTAACGTTACGGTTATCGTTATCGACGCACAAGAAGGTATTGTTGACCAAGATCTGCATATGATTGGCTATGCGCTTGATGCTGGTCGTGCGTTAGTGGTCGCGATTAATAAGTGGGACGGTCTGACTCACGAGCAAAAAGACTATATTAAAATTGAGATGGATCGTCGTTTTAACTTTATACCCTATGTTAAAGTGCATCTCATCTCAGCCCTGCATGGTACTGGCGTAGGTAATTTATATCCGTCTATTTTACGTGCTTATCAATCCTCAATGTTTGAGGTTTCTACCAATCGCCTCACTCAAATATTGCAAGATGCGGTCACGGCAAACCCTCCACCAACCGTTGGTGGTCGCCGTATCAAGCTACGTTATGCTCATATCGGTGGTCATAATCCCCCCGTTATCGTTATCCATGGTAATCAAACTGGTTCATTACCTAAAAGCTATCAGCGTTATCTTGAAAATCAATTCCGTCAAGTGTTTAAGCTTGAAGGAACCCCACTCAACGTGGTGTTTAAGCTTAATGAGAACCCATACGCCAATAAAAGTGATACGCCAACCAAAGCCAAAGCCCAACAACTGCTTCAGCGTCAGCGTAATCGCAAGCAGAAGTATTCTAAGTCTGATAGGAAGAGCCATAAAAAAGATCGTTAGAAAGTTTGTTGACTATCAATACTCTTAGATCTTTATAGACAGATAAGCCTATGACAAATAAATCATGATGAGAGCAATCAAAGCTTTCATCATATTTATAATAATCCCATTGCAAAAAATAAAAATAACAAGTAAAACTGGCTCACGTGCTACACTTCGTAGACCTGGCTAATCATATTTTTTGGGATTGGCATAACTAATAGAATAGATTTCAAACTTATTATGAATTATAAGTAAAATTCGACCCACCTTGAGTGAGTTACATGAGTACAAACTCTGTTAAGACTATCCCTACGTTCATTCGATGTACTGTTTTTCAAGCTATTGGCTTCGCAGTGCTGGTAGGGTTTTTTCTGTCTTTCACCTATACCTTCCTTTATCATTATCAGCAAAAAATCCTCCATGTCCATGACTTGGGGGAATTACTTGCTAATAGCGCCTCAACTCCTGACGGTGCAAACTTAGTTGCTAGGCAAGTCAGCTTGTTATTAGATGATGATGCTACTTTACAGAGCATCCTTTTTTATTCAACTGAACAGCCTGTCTCTGATCCTAATCAAACAGATCTCGAGCTTATCAGTAATGATTGGTACAACGCTTTATTTACTGACGTCGTTAGCTTTAATTACCCAGTTACTAGCCGTTATCTTAGTGGTAGAAGTATTCAACGTGCCAATTCTGTACAGCAGCTTGGTCATCCTTCTTCTAGCAGCGAGATAAACATAGAGCAGTCAGTTGATCAGTTTGCTGCTCGCAATACCTTAGTCGGTTATATTAATATTACATTAGATATTCATAAGCTTCGCTGGCAGTGGATATATATTAACTTACTGTCGTGGTTTGCAACCATATGCCTCCCTATTTTTATCGGCTGGTTTTTGTTGCGTAAACTGAACCAACCGAGCAAAGATATTGCTGAACTTGCGAAGGTATGTGAAGTCGTCATTGACAGACCAGAGCTTGAACATTTACCCGTTATTCAGCAGAAGTTTTATTTTCAAGAGCTACTAAAAATAAAAAAAACCCTGGTTGTTTTATTTGACAGATTACAAGCTGCGCAACAAGACTATCAGGCTCTGACGGATTTTGAACAGCAGTTGCACAATAAAGACTTATCACTGGATATACAGCGTTCCAACTTTCAAGGCATGATCACCCATGAGCTTAAAACTTCACTTAATGCCATCTCAGGGGGGTTGCAGCTGTTGGATAATCAGTATCTTAATGATGAACAAAAAGATACGTTGGCTATTATTCGTAAGGGTAGCCAGCACTTAGAGTTTACCCTTGAGCAGATAATTCAGCTTAATAAGATAGAAAAAGGCCAAGTTGCCGTTAGTCTAGACGAATTTAATCCATTGCAAATGATTGCTGATTTATTTGGAGAGTTTGAACCTGCTGCCAAGAAAAAAGGCTTAGAGCTGGTTAGTCGCGTTCATCATACGGGTTATACGCTCGAAGGAGATAGCACTAAAATTAAGCAAGTCTTAACGGCACTCATTAATAATGCGATTAAGTTCACACAAAAAGGTCAGGTCATTATTGAGTCCCAACTGACACATCTTAATGAAAGTATGCGTTGGCAGGTTCATATTATAGATACAGGTATTGGGATTGATGATATCCATATTGAAGATATTTTTACGCCATTTTTTCAGGTTGATTCCTCTCAAACTCGTGAGCACGAAGGCGTAGGGGTAGGGCTATCAGTAATCAAGCATATCGCTCAACTTATCGGCGCTTCCATCGAAGTGAGTAGTCATTTGGGCGTAGGCAGTCAGTTTACTGTGACGATACCGCTACGTCAGAGATATCAAGCGCAGCAACAAAGTTTCTTGCAAGGTATCGATATCATATATTATCACTATGATGAGACAGGATTTGAGGTAGAAATGCTGCAACGATTTGGCGCTAATGTTATCTGTCATCAGCACGCTCAGCTCGTTTTGGACTATCTGGCTGATAAAAAAGTGACTATGGTAATGTGTGCCGAAGAAGTACCATCAGAAGAGGTAAGACGGCTAGCTATACGCATCCGTGAGCATGAGATTACCGACCGTGTATTACTTATTTATTGGTACCCACCAGATGAAGAGCGCTATCTCGATGATTTCGAGCCAGGCTTAAAAGCCGCTGGTGTGGATTACTGCCATAGTGCTACAAGAGATTCTAAAGTGTTTAAGGGCTTACTCAACAGATGGTTGTATTGAAAAAATGGCATGCAAATAAAGTCGAGCTCTAGCTAACGACAGTCTATTTAAAGTTAATACGATAAGCTATTTAAATAATCTACTCTG